>CANDJR010000087.1 GCA_947385105.1 uncultured Eubacterium sp. | reverse complement strand
CATAGAAATAAGAGAATTGATTTTGCGTTTAAACAGGCAGCGTCAAATTACCGTGCTTATTTCCAGCCACAATTTAGATGAACTTTCACGCCTTGCGACACATTATGGATTTATAGCAAATGGCTCTATGATTAAGGAATTTACCGCAAAAGAACTAGAAACACGCTGTCGGAAATGTATGGTACTCACTGTAACTAATATAGAAGTTCTTGCTCGGATTTTGGATTTAATGAATTTCGAATATGACATTATTTCCGATACAGCGGCAAATGTATATGGCGAAATACCTGTTTCTGACTTATCATTGGCTTTGGCAAAAGAGCATTGTAAAATTCTGTCTATGAAAGAACACGATGAAACGCTGGAAAGTTATTACATCAATCTTGTAGGGGGTGGAAGATATGAGTAAGCTTTTATACGCTAATTTTTTTAGACTGTGGAAGAACAGGCTGTTTTTAATTGGTCTTGGATTCATGTTTTTTGCGGGAGGATTTTTAGTTTTCCAGCAATACCGCCAGCTCATAGGATATGGCGCCACAGTAACGCTGGACAGCACATTTTTTGTTTATACAATTATGATTGGCGTTATCAGTTCAATTTTTTGCTCCTTATTCTTGAATGTGGAATATAGTGATGGTACGATAAGGAATAAGATTATCGCAGGGCATAAACGTGCAGCAATTTATCTTTCAAATTTGCTGGTTAATATCATTGCCTCATTCCTTTTCTGCTTGTCATATATTTTAGCAAATATTGTAGTTGGCATTCCACTCATCGGGACGTTGACAGTTCCGATGCGTAAAACCGTACTCATTCTTGCAGGGAGTATGATTACAATCATTGCGCTTTGTTCTATCTTTACAATGATCACTATGCTCATTCATAGTAAAGCAATTGCACCCATCGTTTGTGTTGTTGCCATGTTTGTGTCTATCTTTTTTGTAAACGAGGTTCAGAGGATTTTAGACAATCCGCAATACTGGTACGATGGCACTGTCAATACTGCATATGTTGGCGGGACGCAGCGAGAACAGTTAGAGTTTCTTTATCATGTATTACCTGCCGGGCAGGAAAAACAGTATTCCAGAAAAAATATAGATAACATAAATGAAATGTGCCTATATTCTATCGGGATCACTGTAGTTACTTCTGCTGTTGGCTTGTTTCTTTTTCGGAAAAAAGATATCAAATAATTAAGAGGTTACAAGATATGAATGTCTGGATATGGTTGATAATCATAGGATGCATCGCAGTTATGATGCTGTTGCTGTTAAAAATATATTTCCTAAAAAAATCAGCAAAAGAAATAAAAAAAGCTTTCATTGAGAAAACAGAGCAAAATACAAACACGTTAATCAGCATATCCAGCCATGATGCAGATATGAAAGAATTAGCTGCCGCAATCAACACGCAGCTGCGTATTTTTCATCAAAGCAGGCAAAAATTTGAGCACGGCGACTTGGAATTAAAAGAAGCGATTACCAATATTTCGCATGATTTTCGAACTCCATTAACAGCTATTTACGGTTACTTAAAATTGCTGCAAAATGACGGCTGTTCAGAAACGGAAAAAACCTATCTTTCTGCCATTGAAAATAGAACAAATGCATTAAAGCAGCTGACAGAAGAACTCTTTCACTATACATTAGTATGCAGCGATACAGAAGAACTTTCTTTGCAGAAAATCAACATAAATAGCGTACTCGAAAATAGCATATTATCATCTTATGCTGTTTTAAAACAGCATAAGATGATTCCGCAGATTTCTATTCCAGACAAAAAAGTGGAACGAATGCTAGATGAAAATGCTCTTTCCCGTGTGATTGGAAACATTATAAGTAATGCTATTAAATACAGTGACGGCGATTTCATAATTTCATTGTCAGCAGACGGCTCGCTGCGTTTTTCCAATCATGCTGCTGCATTGACAGAAATTCAAGTTGGAAGATTATTTGACCGTTTTTATACGGTGAGCAGCGCAAGGAAGTCTACGGGATTAGGTTTATCCATAGCAAAAACGCTGACAGAAAAAATGGGCGGTACCATCTGTGCGTCGTACGCGAATCAAGTTCTTACCATTTGTTTAAAATTTTAAGTTCCTGAAAGCAGACAGAAACGCACCAAGCAGCTGCTTTGACGCCCTGACTGTCTGCGCATTCTCTCAGCAGCGGCTCTGGCCGCCTGTACTTCGGGATAAACTGCTCTTTTTCAGAATATCAGGCAGTTTATCCCGTTATGCGGCGATTAGATATCCATTCGATAGTAGAAGTCGTTCTTTTATCTTATTTTTATTTGATTTTTATTTTACTTACAAATTTGCAAACGTGATTGTTTCTTTTTCCAGTTCAGCGGCAACCTTATGATTTACATCCATGCGGTTTGTGATTTCTGACATGTCTGCTACTAAATGCTGCGCGCTGCCTGCCACGCCGGAAATGCCCAAAGCCCCTTCATCAATCGCTTTTGTAATCGTTTCTATTGATGTCACAATCTCTGCCATGGAGGACTTCAAATGATCGGTGTTGGCATTAAACGCAGCCATCGCATTTCGAATATAGGCAGCGTCATTTTGGTATTGTTGTCCGCAGGCAACAAAGGAAAGAAATTCTTTTAAAATAGATTCCTCAATATAATTTACAAGATTTTGGGAACTTTCGGATAGGTTGTATACCGCATGAGTTACCGTAGTATTAACTGTTTGAATACGGTTTGCCGTTTCACTGCTGGAGGCTGCAAGCTGTCGAATTTCTTCTGCCACTACAGCAAATCCTTTGCCTGTTTCCCCGGCTCTTGCCGCTTCAATGGAGGCATTTAAAGCAATCAGGTTCGTCTGCGAAGCGATTTCTAAAATAGCATGCGTAAGAATGCTGACCTGATCTACGCTGCGGCTTCCTTCAATGGCTTCGTTTAAAACAGCTAAAATTTCTTTTATTTTGGTGTTCGTAGTATTCAGGCTTTCTTGTGCCGTTTTTCCCATTTCCTCGGCCCGTATGTTCATTTCGTTACTATAAATCGTAATTTTACCGCATTCTTCAGCGATACTTTCTGCATCCTGCTGTACATCTTTGGCATTTTGATTAATACAGGAAGTATTGCTTGCTACTTCCTGTATGGTTGCTGACAGTTCTTCGGCAAGAGCGGATAAGTCCATAGCACTTTTGCCAGAAGTACGTGTCCGTGACAAGACCTCATCAACCACACTGCTAATTCGTCCAGAGCATCCTCGCAGTGTTTCCAAAATATTTTTAATCGGCTTGATAACGGATCTTAAAATAATGGAAATGGTGGTAAATACAAGTATCAAACAGGCGAGCGTAGATGCACTGTTTGTAATCATAGAACTAAGGTAAACAGAGGAAAGCTGTTTCCTTGCCTGCGTAGTCTGACTGCTGATGGAGCTTTCCAAAACAGCGATATCGTTTTCAACTGCAGTGTTAAAAGTTGCCACATCGCCATTTGCACAGGCATACGCATCCTGTGTTTTACCGGATGCGCTGGCACATACAAGGAAAACAAGCGAGTGTTTTAACGAATCACAGTCAGAAAGCAAAGACTGATACGTTTCACTGTCGTCCTTGGTAATATAGATTTCATATTTTGCCAGCAAATCGTCTAAATTTTCTTCTTCTGCTTTGATGTCGTTGGCAAGGGTAATCATTGTACTGTAATCAATTGCTACAATATGGGATAACGCCAATTTATGTATATTCATTACAGACTGGCGCAGTTTTGCCAGCTGCGTTTTTCCTTCCATATAATTGTCCGCAATATTGGCGGCATTGTCGTTGACATTTTTGATATTGGTAACTGCAAGGAGATTTGAGATAAGCGCTACTATTCCAAGCAGGGCAATGGGTATGATTAACCGATATTTAATGTTCCATTTTTTCTTCATAATCCTGTATCCTCCAAACTAAATAGATGTATTATGGCGCAGTAATCCCTTCCACCATTTTATCAAGCAGTTCCTGCAATTTTTTTCCTTCCGGATTTCCTGCAGCCATGTTTGTGGCAAATGCTGATACTGGATCCCAGAAGCTGCTGCCGATGCGCTGCAGACAGGAGAATTCCGACTGTTCAATCAAAGCGGTTATAGCTGGGGACTCCTGCACGCTGGCGGATGCGGCGGCATTTTTGTTTGCAGGACCCTGTCCGCGCATTTCAAAACGAAGCTGCTGGTTTTCTTCATTTGAAATCCATTCTGCCAGTTTGGATGCCCATGCATATTGTTTGGAATAGGCGTTCACTCCGATTAATTTATAGCCTGAAAAAGAAGCCATTTGTATTTGCTTGTTTGCGCATGTATAGGTAGGGAGTTTGGCAGCCCCATAATTTGCTCCCAGAGTTTCTTTCATGGCAACCGCATTCCATACACCGCTGATTCCAGCAATGACAGAGCTGTCTTGAATTCCTTCAAGAAAACCGGACTCTTGCGTATTCAAAAAAGCTGGGCTACTAGCAATCGAGAGCATGGCGTTAGCAACGTCTACGCCTTTGATATCTCCTTTTGTCGCATTCCAAGTACAATAATTCGTAATTCCGTCATCATTTAGTCCGACTTGTAAACCAGTGTTGCCAAAGAAAGCGTATACATACCACGCAGAAGACCAGTCCATCGTAATTCTTTTTCCGTTGTCCTCAGCAATTTGCAGTATACGGTCAAATGTTTCTACATCTTTCTGATTGAAATATTGCTTATTATAATAAAGGAAATAGACGTTGTCTGCTGTTAAAGGATATGCGTACAAAACATCCGCAACAGAAGCTGCTTCTATGGCACCCGGCAGATTTTCGGATTTAAGTTGGTTCGCATTTTCAATCGGCTCCAAAGCCCCTGCCGCTACAAGGACATTCAACTGATCATCGGCAAAAGCAAATACATCGGGCCCGGCTTCTAAATCTGCCAGTAAAGCGTCTTTACAGCCAGCTTCGCTTTGGGCTGCAAATGAAATATTGAAATTTGCCTGTCCTTTGTATTCTTCCATAAAACTTTCAAAAATTTGCTGCAAAAGCGCCTCGTCTTCTTCTGCACCCCAAACGACCAATTCTACTTCCTCGTTTTCTTGTAATGTTTTTGCCTCGTCTGTGCTTTTATTACCATTTGGTAAATCGGTGCCTTCTTCTTTTTTTCCGGCACATCCGAACATCACAGCAGCCAATCCAATGGTTACAAAAAACATGCCTAATCTTTTGCCCATAATGTTCTAACCTCTCATTTCGTTATTTTTTAGCTGTCAAATTCGTTTCTAATTCTGATGCTATTATATCGATTTTCCGATTTTTATTCAATCTTTTTTTGATTGCCTAAGCTTTCTTTACGGCTTTCCCAAAAGTCTTTAACCTTTTGTACAATTGTTTGAGTCATATTGATCTTTTCAAAAACTGCGCCTGGCAAATGCATGCAAAATGAAAACGATTCATTTTAAAGATGAAAACTTCTCACATTTTCACTTTACAAGTACAGCAGATGCCGATATAATAAATGTCGTTAAAGAATTACTTACAAATAAGAACTGGAACTACAAATTATAATTATAAAAGTAATTATAAAATAACAAACAGATCATTTGAAAAAAGGAGATTATGAAAATGAGTAATGGACTAGAAATCAGATGGCATGGCAGAGGTGGCCAGGGTGCAAAGACAGCAGCACTCCTATTAGCAGATGCGGCATTTAAAACCGGAAAGTATGTACAGGGCTTTCCAGAATATGGCCCTGAACGCATGGGCGCGCCAATTACTGCATATAACCGAATCAGCCATGAACCGATTCGCGTACATTCAAATATTTATACTCCAGACTTAGTTATGGTTGTAGATGAAACATTGCTGCATTCTGTCGATGTAACGGCAGGCTTAGGGCAGGAAGGTTCGATAATTATTAATACTGCAAAATCTAAGCAGGAAATCCTTCCATTGTTAAACGGCTATCAAGGAAATGTATATACCATTGACGCCCGTATGATTTCAGAAGAAACCTTAGGGAAAAATATGCCAAATACGCCAATGCTTGCAGCAGCTGTAGCAGTGACTGGCGTCATGGATTGGGATGCGTTTGTAAAAGAAATGCAGCTTTCCTTCCAGCATAAATTTGCCAAAAAGCCAGAAGTCATTGAAGGAAATATGAAAGCACTGACAATGACCTTTGAGCGTTTGTCTGACGCAATTGGCGATGTAAAAAAGAGCGCTTAAATCACGATAAAAACAAAGGAATAAAAGGATTGTAACATGAGAACAGATGTACATAAAATCAATGAGCAAACACCGCATCAGGATTTAACTGAAGGACTGATGATGTTTGCTGCAGGAACTTCAAAGTATTTTAATACAGGAGAATGGCGGACAAATACGCCTGTCTTTCATGCTGATTTATGCAAACAATGCCTGCTGTGCGTGCCAGTATGCCCGGACTCCAGCATTCCGGTGCAGCAGGGCGCCCGCTTGGATTTTGACTATACGCATTGCAAAGGATGCGGTATTTGTGCAAGCGTATGTCCTTTCCAGGCTATTTCAATGAAGGAGGGACGTTAATTATGGCAATCAAAGAACGCATGTCTGGAAACGAAGCTGTTTCCTATGCAATCCGCCAAATCAATCCGGACGTTATGCCTGCATTTCCTATTACACCATCCACAGAAATCCCGCAGATGGTGTCTGCCTACATTGCAAATGGTGAAATGGACACCGCATTTATCCCTGTAGAAAGTGAGCACTCGTCTATGAGCGCTGCGATCGGAGCGCAGGCAGCTGGCGCAAGAAGCCTGACTGCTACCTCCTCTGCCGGGCTTGCTCTGATGTGGGAGGAATTGTTACTGGCAGCATCAAACCGGATGCCGCTGGCACTTGCGCTTGTAAACCGCACGCTGTCCGGCCCTATTAATATTAACTGTGACCATTCTGACGGCATGGGCGCAAGAGACACTGGATGGATTCAGATCTATGCAGAAAACAACCAAGAAGCTTATGATAATTTTATCCAGGCATACCCAATCGCAGAGCATGAGGATGTGCATCTGCCGATTATGATCTGCCAGGATGGATTTATTACCAGCCATGCTGTGGAAAATATAGAATTACTGGAAGATGAAAAAGTAAAGGCATTTGTAGGCGACTACTGCCCAGAGGAATATTTACTCAATCCTGGAAAGCCAATTTCCGTTGGTCCATATTCTGCAACAAATTATGTGATGGAGGCAAAAAAGAACCAGGCGCTTGCTTTGCAGCGCGCAAAGGATGTCATTTTATCTGTTGCAAAAGAATACGAAAAAATATCTGGACGAAGCTATGGGCTGTTTGAAGAATATCGTACCCAGGACGCTGATTATATTATGCTTTTAATTGGTTCTGCAGCTGGAACAGCAAAGCAGGCTGTGGATAACCTGCGTGCTATTGGCAAACGTGTCGGCGTCATAAAATTGAGAGTATTTCGGCCGTTTCCTGCAGAAGAACTTGCAAATGCACTGCGTAATTGCAAAGTATGTGCCATTATGGATCGCTGCGAAAGTTACAGCGGCGGCAGCGGGCCGTTAGGAAGTGAAGTTATGGCAGCACTTTTTTGCTATCAAGCCAAAATTGAAGCTGTAAACTTTATTTACGGACTTGGCGGACGTGACTTTACAGTCGGAGATGTCTATGATGTATTCCAGAAGCTGGAAGCTATGATCAACGATGGACAAAAACTCGAACAGTACCAATACATAGGATTACGGGAATAGGAGGCATACGATCAATGGTTGGCAATACAGAAAGTTATCATTTGAAAGAATGGCTGAACAAGCCAGAACGCTTGGCTCCTGGACATCGCATGTGTGCCGGATGCGGTGCTACTGTTGCTGTACGCGCTGTACTGCGCGCATTGCATGAAGAAGACCATGCGGTCATCGGCAATGCGACGGGATGCCTGGAAGTATCTTCCTATATGTATCCGTATACTGCATGGGAGGATAGTTATATCCACAATGCATTTGAAAATGCAGGTGCTACTTTAAGCGGTGTTGAAACCGCCTATCATGTTTTGAAAAAAAGAGGACGTCTGCCGCAGGATACGACTTTTAAGTTCATTACCTTTGGCGGTGACGGCGGCACTTATGACATTGGTTTTCAATCCTTGTCCGGCGCGATGGAGCGCGGACATGATCTTGTCTATGTATGCTATGATAACGGCGCTTATATGAACACTGGCATCCAGCGTTCTTCTGCAACTCCAATGTATGCAGATACGACAACTACGCCTGTAGGCACGCAGTCCAATGGCAAGATGCAAAACCGGAAAGACTTAGCGTCCATTATCGCAGATCATGATGTCCCTTATGTAGCACAGACGACGTTTACGCAAGACTTTAAGGATCTGCATACAAAATCAGAAAAAGCTATTTACACACAAGGTTCCAGCTTTTTAAATATTATGACACCTTGCCCTAGAGGATGGCGTTACGATACCCCGGATTTGATGAAAATTTGTAAACTGGCAGTCGATACTTGCTATTGGCCATTATTTGAAGTAACCCATGGCAAATGGACACTGTCTTACACGCCAAAGAAAAAACTTCCGATTGAAGATTTCTTAAGACCGCAGGGAAGGTTCAAACATCTCTTTTTGCCAGGCAATGAACATCTGCTTGTGCAGTTTCAGCAAGAGGTTGACCGCAGATGGGAAGATTTATTATATAAATGTGCGAGGAATTCGGAATGACACTATTAACCTATCAGGTTTTTCAGACAGTCGCAAATATCGGCAGCTTTCACAAAGCTGCCGATATTCTTGGCTTAACTCCTTCTGCCATCAGCCACGCTATCTCTTCTATGGAGCGGGAACTTGGCTTTACGGTCTTAACCCGCAGCAAGTCCGGGATTACACTGACAAATTATGGCGAACATTTACTGCCGTATGTGAATGCTGTCTTAAACAGTGACGAAAGCTTGCAGCAGGCGATTGCAGAGTTAAATGGACTCAAGCAAGGCAAAGTAAAGCTTGGCGTATTTTCCAGCGTATGTACGAACTGGCTGCCGCAAATCCTGTATGCTTTTCAAAAAGATTTTGCAGAAATAAAAATCGAAGTCTTTCAGGGCACTTATGACGATGTCTATGACTGGATTAAAAACGGTGTGGTAGACCTTGGCTTTTTATCTGTATCAAGCGCAAAAGATATCCCCATCCAGCCTTTGTATAAAGATCCGTTGTTATGTGTCCTGCCAAAAGGCTTTCGCAAAAACACTTCCAGCCCGTATATTGATATTGCAGAGATGCGCGTCCACCAATTTGTAACGCAAAGGGAATGCACAGATGCAGATATCCAAAACTTTTTAAAAGAAAACTCTTTGCGCATCCAATCGCATTACCATGTGGTTGACGACTTATCCACTGTCGCATTAGTTGAAAAAGGATTTGGCATCTGCCTCATGCCAGAGCTTGTTATGCACGATATCCCCTATGCTGTTGACTGCTATCCAATCTATCCTCCTGCATGCCGGATTATTGGAATTGCTGCCCTAAACCCAGATTTTATGGCTCCAGCTGTACGTACGATGTATAATTGCATTATAAAAACTTATAAGCAGGCAGATCTATAAAGCAGCATGTGCCGCGCTTTTATCTTAGCGCCAGCACATGCTGCCTGTAAATACACATCTATATGACTTCTATTTGCCAGGGATTTCCCACATGTATAACTTTTTTGTACAGGATTTTCCACATGTATACTCTTTGTTCCCAGGGATTTCTCATCACATACATGGCTCCTATTTGCTAGTAATTTTCCACATGTTTGACTTTTTTGTACAGGATTTTCCACATGTTTGACTTTTGTTACACAGGGTTTTCCCATATGCATAGCTCCTATTTGCTAATAACTCTCCCACATATATACTCTTTTTTCCCAGGAAATTCTCATCACATCTATAGCTCTTTTTTGCTCACTCACGTACACTGTACGGGTTATTTCTGTATGGGTTGTTTTTGCGGCTGTTCTTGTTTGCGTGCCAAGGTACACTGTATGGCATTAGCTGCGCATACGTTGACGCACTGTCCGCAATGAATACATTCTGCGTGGTTAGCCTGATAAACTGGATGAAGCTGCATCTTACATGCCTTGCTGCATGCGCCGCAGCCTGTGCATTTTTCCTCATCCACCTGATAGCGAAACACGCTAATTGGGTTAAAGACAGAATACACCGCACCTAACGGGCAGATATATTTACAAAACGGCCGGTAAATCATAATTGCCAGTAAAACAGTAATAAATAAAATGACATGTTTCCAGACATAAAGCCAGCCCAATGCACTCTGCATCGATTCATTTTGCAGTACGAGCGGAATTCCGCCTTCCAGCGTTCCTGCCGGGCAGATCCATTTACAAAAATAAGGCGCTCCCTGCCCCAGCACGTCTACCAGACAAAGCGGCAGCAGAAATACAAATACGATCAATATCACATACTTAAGTTTCCGTAAAAGCATGTCTCCTTTGAATTTCCCAATTTTTTTCGGAAAAGGGATCTTATGTAAAAGATCTTGTATCAGGCCAAATGGACAGAGCCATCCACAAGCAAATCTTCCTACCAAAGCCCCAAGAAACATCAAAAATCCCGCGACATAAAAGGCAAATTTAAAATTCCAGCTCCCAATTACTGCCTGCATCGCCCCAATTGGGCAAGAAGCAACCGCCCCTGGGCAGGAATAACAGTTCAGCCCAGGAACACATAATTTTTTCAGCGGCCCTTTATATATTTTCCCTTGTACAAATCCAGCTAAATAGCTGTTAGTCAATAGCGCCCATAATGCCTGTATCTTATGGCGGCGCCATTCATTCGTATTTCTTTTTTTATCCAATTCCGATACACTCCAAACATACACGTATTGCTTTTTCTAAAACGGTCTTCATTTCACCACGGCTAATTCCGTAAATCATCATGCACAAGCCTGCTGTAGCTACACCGATTCCCCGCCAGTCTATGCGGGACGGCCGCCTCATTCGCTTTCTCCTTTAAAATTATCCAATTCTGTTTGTACAATCTTTTTCCAATCATCCAGGCTGTGGCTGCCGGAATATGTGTTGCCAATGATATTTCCATTTTTATCTACAAAAAATGTTTCTGGTACTGCGTCGATTCCTCTTAATCTGCCGCTTATTAGCTCTACATCTGGAATCAAAAATGGATACGTTGCCTTCGTCCGTTCTTGTATGAGCTTAGCCTTTTCCACTGCTGCTTCATCTATCTCTCCATTTTCATCAACTGCATCCAAAATTATGCCCACAACGCCAACCTCTTGATCCTTCATTTGCACATGTAACTTTTCTAAGTCCGGAATTTCATTAATACAAGGCGTACACCAAGTTGTAAACACGTTAACCATTGTAAGCTTGTTATCCTGAAACATTTCCTTTGTATAAGATGTGCCGTTAAGATCCTGCACCGAAAATTCCCCTAATGTCTCGTCTCCTGCTTCCCCGTGATCTTCTGTCAGCGGCTGCATATCGGTTATTTTTAGCTCAATTTCGCCAAGCGCTTTTGCAAAGTCCTTATCTGCATCTTTGGCAATGCTCAAATAATACGTATACTCTCCATCCGCGCTTTTCCCAAGCTCCTTATGGTCTGTACATTTCGTCAGTTGATCCAGCTGTTCTAAATAACTCGTATGATAAACTCCTAATGCACCAAGCCGCTCCAAGCTGTCTTCCCATTCATAATATCCGTTTCCTTTGCTTTCCACAGTAGCCTCCAGCTGCTCGTTCGTCATATAATTCCAGGTAAACATCTCATAGCCAACCGCTTCTTTTTGTTCCATATCCTGCATATGGCTGAGCATAGCAACTTCTTTGCTTTCCATTTGATCTTTGATACTGTCTGGCAAGGTAAAATTCATACCTGCATAGGGTTCTTCATATTGTTCCAAGCTTGGAATCGTAAGATCTGATGGCTTGAACGTCTCTGGAATTTCGTTTTGTGTATCCAAATCCGTTTCCGATCCGCCTGTATTTGCATCCGTAGTTGTTTCTGATCCATCATCTGAAATCTGCGTATTGTTTTCTGTCTCCTCTGGTGCTGACTGCTTACTCGTTGCGCATCCTGTGAGCATTGCCAGACAGCATACCCCTGCAGCAAAAAGTAGTAGGCGAGCTTTTATTTGTTTTTTTAACATACATATAACTCCTTTTTATTTTTTATTATAACATACTTTTTGCTATAACTATAGGGCAAACTGTGAAAAAATATTTAATAAGCCCGTTCTTCTAAAATTGCCCCCAAATCCATAGAAGTATCAAAATACTGTTCTTTTACATATTGGATCTTTTCTACTTTCTCCCCTTTTTCCAACTGTTCGATAATATCCAGCACAATTGGGCCAAGCAGCGGGTTGCACTCAAAATCAGCATTGATTTTCCCTTGCTGCATAAACTGTAATGCAGCCCGCACAGCATCAAAAGAGAGTACAATAATATCCCCTTGCGGGCCGCACGTCTTTCCTGCTGCTAAAATTGCCTCTACTGCGCCAAATGTCATATTATCATTTTCACTAATTACGACGTCAATCTGCTCATATGTATTTAGAAAGTGTTCCATTACTTCCTGTCCCTTTGCCTGCGTAAAATCCCCGCTTTTATATTCCAGCATGTTCCAATGTTTGTTCTTTTTTAAAATTTTTCGAAATCCTGCTGTCCGCCCGCGCTGCGCGGTTGATTCCAGTGTACCCTGCAAAGTTACAATTTCAATCTGCTCATTCGCCCTGCCCTGTTCTTTTAAATAATTTTCCAGCCACTTTGCGGCGCGTTTGCCCTCTGCTTTAAAATTACTTCCAACCCAGCAAGTATAAAGGCTTTCGTCCGCCACCGATACCTGGCGGTCTACGACAATAACAGGTATTCCCGCATCCTTTGCCTCCATCAGCACCGTCTCCCATCCTGTCTCTATAATTGGATCTAAAATAATATAATCGACCTCTTGCAGAATGAAATTACGCACTGCCCTTAACTGGTTTTCCTGCTTTTGCTGCGCATCCTCATATAATAAATAATATCCATTGGCAGTTGTAAATGTATCTTTAAACGACTGTGTATTGGCATTGCGCCAGTCAGATTCCGAACCTACCTGAGAAAATCCGATCACAATATGCCCGTCATCTTCCAGCTGCGTCCCGCTGTATGTTTCTTCCTCCGCAGAAAGATCTTTTGTCGCCATACAACTTGCCGAAAAACAAAGCAGCAGGAAAGCAAGGAAAACATGTATGCCTTTTTTTGCCATCGTTTTTCCCCCTCGTATAATAAGTTTATAGCCAGTCAGAACAGGCTATAGACTTATT
>CANDJR010000086.1 GCA_947385105.1 uncultured Eubacterium sp. | reverse complement strand
GATACAGGCTTTTCAAATGCTGCTTCAAATGTTCAGGACTCTGCTTGCAGATCAGATAGATATATCTGATGAAAAAATCGACGAGCTGGCAGATGCACTTATGGGTGCAATACCTACACTTAAATATAGAAGCTACAAGAAGCATTATTGGCTGAATATTGATAACAGAATAACGGCCAGATATTGAATTTTCAAGTTCTTGGCTACGAGCTTTATTTTCGTAACAAAGTGCATAGCTAAAATCTATGTGCGAAGTTTGATTAAATTTATAAATTGTGTATGTTAGTCAATAACTGTGTTTCATGGTGCTTTGGCTGTATTAGAATAGCATATTTAAAGTATTTGCAAATTGCAGGAGATCATCATTGGTTAACTCAAAATCATATAAACAAAACAGGCTAATTCAGCTCTTATATATCCATATATTGTTGCATTAACCGAACTCCTCGAAAAATTAAAATAATAAAAAGAGCAGAAGCTCGTCATGAACTGCTTTCACTCTTTTTAAATAGTTTCAATGCTTGGACTACATATGTAACATCATATTACCAAATAGTAATGACAGACTTGCTATCCTTTCGTGCCATTCTGCGATCAGCCTTTTGCTTTTCGAATCTGGTGTATGCGCATTCCAATCTTTGTATATCAATTTTGCACATAGTCATCTTCCATTCTGCTTCTAAGCGGAATCTATTTTTCATAACAATTTATATACAAATGTTATTTGAAAAAATTCTACATCATTTCTATATATTTTGCAACTCCATTCTTAAAATTGCAGCTTTGAAAAGTTTTTTCTTTATTTTTTATTGTCTTTTTTGCTTTCTGTATACCTGGTGTTTTCAGATTTACCGTAAGGTCTTTCAGCCACTGGAATGTGATGTTTTTACTTTTCCCGTTTTTTCCTGCGTTACCTCAATTTCCGCGTCAGCAGCGTTAAGCTGTAACCCCTGTAATCAATTTCCGGCACCTATTCCATGTGTAGTTTTTTGTTTACTTTCCCTTAGGTATTCCCTGGCTATTGTCCCCTCCAGGCTGTCTGATCTGCCATAGCCCAATACAGGCTTTGAAAAAATTTCACCTTTCAGAGTTGTTAAAATTGATAGATTTTACTAAAAACAATCTTACATTTTCTAAAATAACATAATGTTTCAACAAAGTTTCATGAGATCAGGTTATAATCGGTCAGATAAATATTCCGACGCAAATAGGTAATTCTATATTTTGTTATAATTTATTTTGTTTTTAATTTATTAAAATTATGCTCAAATTATATAGTGAAAGTATAAATAAATTATATGCATAGGTAGGAATTTCAAATAACATTTGTATATAGATTGTTATGTATTAAAGTTGAATAGATTTGTTATTTTGTTAAGCTAATAGCATTAGAACACGAACAACAATACGTTTGAACAGTTCAGGCAAGCTGATTTGCTACTGTAAAATCTGTTACAAACACATTTATAATTAAAAGCATAAATTGAAATAGCATGAAAAAATTAAACTATTCTATCTATCTCCCTGAAGGTCAGGCAAAAATAGAATTCGATGAACTAGTCATCCATGAAGCGATCCGTAGGACCTAAAAAAGGCCGAGAACTCACTACAGCCAGGGATTCCAGCAGCGTTGATAGAAGCAATAGCTACAGGACTGCCCTGCATAGTATCGGATATCTACAGAAACTGGGAGCTGATTGACCATGCAGTTTCATGCAGTACAGCTGCGGCAGGAGAACGGCGGTCGTAAGGCTTTTGATTTTATTAAAAACATCCCAAGAAGCCTGCAAGTCTTATCAATAGAGTGATTCAATACGGGTAAATTTATTTGAACGGATACGGTGATTCGTAACAGGCCGGCTTGTGTGAACGGTTACATGGATTGACAGAAAGGATAAAAATGCCGGAAGTTTCAGTTATCATGGGGATTTACAATGAAAACAGAAAACAGGCTGCGCAGGCAGTTGACTCCATTTTAAAGCAGACATTTACTGATTTTGAATTTATAATTTGCGATGATGGCTCGCAGGATGCCTTTTTTCAGTGGCTGTCAAAATACTGCAAAAAAGATTCGCGTATTTTGCTTTTACATAACAGGACGAACCGGGGATTGGCTGCCGCGTTAAACCGTTGTCTTAGCCATGCGTCTGGAACATACATTGCCCGTATGGATGCGGATGACTGTTCAAATAGGAGGCGTTTGGAAAGGCAGGCGGTATTTTTACAGCAGCATCCGGCATATGCTCTGGTTGGCTGTCAGGCGTGGATGTTCGACAAGCATGGGGTGTGGGGAATGCGCAGGATGGAAGAAGTACCGCAAAAACAGTCTTTTTTATTCACTTCACCGTTTATTCACCCAGCTGTTATGATTCGGCGGGAAATTATGGAAAAGCTGCAGGGATATTCGGAATCAGCAAAAGTTGAAAGAGCGGAAGATTATGATTTTTTTATGCGGTTGTACGCACAAGGGTATCTGGGATATAACATGCAGGAAGTTCTGTATGCATATCGGGAGGACACGCGGACTTATGCAAAGCGAAAATACAGTTACCGGATAAGAGAATGCAGGGTACGTTATGTGGGATTTCAAAGGCTTGGTATTTTAAATAGAAATTATCGGTATGTAATAAAACCGCTGGTAGCCGGACTCGTTCCTGCAAGACTTATGGCTTTAGCAAAGAGAAGGATATTTCGATTTGAAAAGGCGGCTTTGCACACTTTCCAAGCTTCTAGTAAAGCAAAAGGAACCCGCAGGATTACATAGACAGAGGAAAGGCGTGGGAAGTAATGATAGGGATTGTCATATTGAATTACAGAGCTTGGGAGGATACGAAACGCTGCGTGCAAAGCATATTTCAAAATCCTCCGCAGCATCCTTACACCATTATTCTGGTAGATAATGCATCCGGAATCCTTCCGCAGTTTGATCTGTGTTCCTTTCTTAAGCATTACCGGATTGAATTTATACAGAATGTTAAAAATCTGGGTTATAACGCTGGAAATAATGTGGGGATAGCCAAAGCACTCGAAATGGGATGCAGCCATATCCTTTTGTCAAACGCTGACGTACGGTATTTTCCAGACAGCATCCAGATCATGCAAGACTATCTGGATACCCATCCACAGACAGGAATCGTAGGGCCGAAGATTTTGGACAAAAACGGCCGAATACAAAAAAGCTGTTTGTGCAGAAAAACAGGGATGAAGGAAAAATACCTGGTACGTACGCGTCTGAATCTTTTTTTTCGAAAAAACTATAAAACCTATTTTGGCTGTGACAGAGATTATGAGCGGACATTTCCGGTTCATGCGGTATTAGGCTGCTGTTTTATGATGACGGCAAAGTGTGCAGAAGCAGTGACTCCATTAGATGAGCATCCGGTTTTGTATGAAGAAGAACTAATACTTGGGATACGGATGCAGGAGAGGGGATTTGTAACAGTATATCACCCGCAAGCGGCAGTCATACATTTGCACGGCGGGAGTACAAGACACTGCAAGGCGTTCGCATTTGCGCAAAATGTGCGCAGTGAGATTTATTACAGTAGGAAGTACCTGGGGGCTAAGCTATGGCAGATTTATCCGCTGTATGTGTACCGGGTGTTTCTGTATCTGGCAAGATGTCTGTGGAGCAGTGATTTCCGGAAGAATTGGAAACGCTTTCTTAAAATGACAGGAAAAGAGCTGCATACTGTTGAGATGAAATCGAAAGAACGTGGAAACAGTGAAAGCAAGACAGAAAAAGAAGAATGTAAAAACAAAAAGCTGGAAACGGATGTGTGTAAACTATGAAAATTCTGCATTATATGTTTGGAATTCCTCCAGTGCGCGGGGGCGGACTGGTGCGGTATGCTTTGGATTTGATGGTGCAGGAGATGCAGATGGGTGAAACGGTCGTACTGCTGATTCCCGGAAGGATTCCAAAAGATGCAGACAGCCCAGTAAAAATTATAAAACGAAAACAGGCCGTACAGCAAATACCGACGTATGTAATCTACCATCCGCTTCCGATACCGATGTGTCATGGGATTTTGGAAACTGGAGCTTTTACTAAAAAATGTGACGGTATGGTTTATTCCTGCTTTTTGCAGAACATAAGGCCGGATGTGATTCATATTCATACGTTCATGGGTCTGCACCGGGAATTTCTGGAAGAAGCAGAGAAACTAAAGATACCTGTTGTATTTACGACACATGATTATTTTGGAATATGCCCGACAGCAAATATGATGTTTGTGGACAGCATTTGCGAAGACAGTGAATGGAAACAGTGTGAGTTATGCTCGAAGCATGCGTATACTATGAAAAAAATGAGAATTGAGCAGTCAGGAATTTACCGCTTTTATCGGAAAAACAGGCATCTGACAGATTTATTTCATAAGGGAATATTCAGAAATTGTTTTTCACAAATACGGGCGCATGCTGTTTTAGACGGTCATATGTTGGAACAAGCAGCACCAAAGCAACTGAGGCCAGAAAGAATCGCTTGTTCTGGCTTGAAAGCTGATTCTTATTTGAGAGCTGATTCTGATTGGAAAGATTATACAACATTGAGAAACTATTATAAAGAAATGTTTGAAAAAATTTCCCGTTTTCACTATAACAGCAAGCTCTCCAGAGACATTTACCGCGCCAGGCTTTTAAAAACAGCAGGAACGGTCATCCCGGTCACCCATTCGGGAATCAGTGATCACAGAAAAATACGCAGTTATGGAAAAAAATTGAGGCTAGGATATTTGGGCGGCAGAGTAAAACAAAAAGGCTTTTTTATGCTGCTTCACGTATGCAGAGAGTTGTATCAAGCTGGCTGCAGGCAGATGGAGCTGCATGTTTATGCGGATGCGGCACAGGAAAAAGAAGCATTTTTATTTTGTCATGACAAATGCAGCGAAGGAGAGATTGCTGATGTGTTTGCTGCCATTGATATCTTGATCGTACCAAGCATTTGGCCAGAGACGTTTGGGCTTGTAGTGACTGAGGCGCTTAGTTATGGCGTGCCGGTTCTTGTTTCCGAACGTGTGGGGGCAAAAGAGCTATTGGAACAGCATCCGGGCTGCGGTATCTTGTATGACGGGACAGAGGAGGGACTTAAAAGCGCCTTGCTGGAACTGTATCAAAACCGCAGCAGGCTTGTGAATATGAACCACTGTATTCAAAACATTAGCATTTCTTTTTCCTATACGGAACATGTGAAAAGCATGCTGGAGCTATACAGGACTTGTATACAGGACTTGTATACAGGACTTGTATAGAGAGAATGATAGAGAGAAAGAGACAGATAGAGATAGAGACAGATAGAGAGAAGGCCGTGAAAGTATAAAAACAATGACATAATTTTAAAAAGAAGGCAAGAAAGAAATAATAAATCAGAGAAGGCAAGAAAGAAGTAGTAAATCAGAGATGCTAAATCAGAAATAGTAAATAAAAGATGGTAAATACGAGACAGTAAATCAGAAATAGTAAATCAAAGATAGTAAATCAGAGATGAGATTACGAAAAGAATAAAAGGAAACACATTAGAAAGCTCTATAGAAAAAGAGGCAGAAAATCCGAATGTTTTAAAAGATACGGAAAGCAGTTTCGTTTGAAATGGGGAGCAGCAGAAATGTACCAGAGTGGCTTGGTTAGACCATGGATGGAATCTGGATGAATAGCAGGTAAAAAAATGGCGGTTTTAAATTTAGATCATTATAGTGGAAAAGATTTCTATACGGATGGGGATGTAGAAGATGTTATTGCAGACATTGTACAGAAGGGACAAAATTATACGGAGTTTGCAGGAACGAAGAATTATTTTGCAGTGATGTACCACCTGTCGCCGGAAAGGGAAAATATTTTAAACTGGTATCCGTTTCATAAGTCTGACAGTGTATTGGAAGTTGGAGCTGGATGCGGGGCAATTACAGGATTGTTATGTGAAAAATCAGGCTGGGTTACTGCAGTGGAATTATCTAAAAAACGAGCACAGATCAGCTATGAACGGCATCAAAACTGTGATAATTTGGAGGTTCTGGTAGGGAATCTGGATGAAGTGGAATTAAACAGACGTTATGATTATGTGGTTTTGACGGGTGTATTTGAATATGCAGCAAGTTATCACAAATCATCCTGCCCATATGAAGACTTTTTAAATTCCCTAAAAAAGTATCTGAAAAAGAGCGGTAAGATTTTAATATCCATTGAAAATAGACTGGGAGTTAAGTATTTTGCAGGAGCAATGGAAGACCATACGAGTAAATATTATGCGGGAATCTGCCAGTACGAAAACATTCACAATGTTCGGACTTTTTCAAAAGGAGAACTCGAAGGTATCTTCCGTAAATGCAAAATCCGGCATTGGAAATTTTATTATCCATATCCGGATTATAAATTTCCTTCAGAAATATTTACAGACGAAAATGTAAATGCGCAAAATTACGGCAGAGCATACCGAAATTATCAAACGGGAAACGTAGAAATATTCAATGAATCAGAAATGACGATGGCGTTAAAAAAAGAAACGGCTATGGGCAGTTTTTCGAATTCTTTTTTCGTGGAATTGTGCGTGTACGATGCCAGTCCGTGTAATGTTGTGTATGCCAAGCTTAATAATGTGCGGAAAAAAGAATTCAGAATCACAACGGTTATTACAAAAAATGATGGATATGCTGTTGCAAAGTCTGCGCTGCATGAAAAAGCAGAAAATCATGTAAAACAAATATTCCATAATGAGAAAAAAAAGCTGCCTTCCATTTTTTCATATTTAAATGGTGAATGGAAGGGAAGTGGAACAAACAGCCGCATACAGTATCCATATCTGGAACAGCCGAATATGGACAGCTGTTTCTTGCAATGGCTGCAAGATGGAGAGATAGAAAAAATAAAAAAACATATAGATCGTATCTGCACTTCATTTTTGCGAGAAGCAGAATATGTGGAAGACTTTTATGGAAAAGAATTTATTACATGTTTTGGAACAAAAAGGTGCAGCGGGGTGTTGGAGTGTATACGAGAAGCGAACATTGACCTGATTTTCGACAATTTATTTTGGACAGGCAGTAACTATGTAGCGATTGATCCAGAATGGATATTTGATTTTTGGGTTCCTGTAAAATTTGTGATCTGGCGGATGTTAAATGAATGGTTTTCCAAATATGAATTGGCGAATCAAATACTGCTGGGAGAGCAGATATATGCAGCATATGGAATTACTAAGGAGATGGAAGATGTATTTAGATGCTGGGCTGTTCATTTTGCATCTGAATATGTATCCGGTTCAGATGTGGATCAAGGGATAGAACCTGTTTTAAAGGTGGATATTGATGCTGCGTTAAAAAAACAGCTGTACGAAAGAACGTTACAGACGGCGTTGTATATTGATTATGGTCAAGGTTTTTCGGAACATGAAAAAAGCCTGTGTACGGCGGAAATTACGGATGGCAAATTTCAACTGGAATTCAAGTTAGATCCTTCCAAAACAATTTTTCATTTAAGGTGGGATCCAGTGGAAGGTATGTTCTGCCGCTGTTATGTAAAAGAGTGCTGCCTGGATGGGCAAAAAGTAACCGTGTATCCTTTGAATGCAGACAGAGAAAATGACACAGTCTTTCTGAATACAGATCCTCAGATTTTGATATCCATGACAGCAGGCACCTATGAGAAGTTGGAAATTACAGGTGAGTTTGAACAACTGGGAGATACTTATCTTGGACAGCGGATATATGAATTGTCTGCTGATAGCGAAAAGATAAGACAGGAGAAAAGAAGTTTACAGGAAGAAAAAAACTTGTTAGAAGCGCAGAAGGAACAGTTACTAGAAGAAAAGAAGACACTTCAGGAAAAAACAGACGAAATAGAAGCAGATAATGAAAAGCTGTACGAAAAGATTCAGTGTGTGCAGACAGAATTAAAGATGATAAAAAACAGCAGAGGATGGAGAGTGCTTTGTTTTCTGAGAAAATTCAGACGACAAAAATAACAGAAAAAAATGAATAAAAAAGGAAATCGTTCCGTTGACATCATTCTTCCTGTATTTAATGCATATGAAGAATTTAAAACATGTATACAGAGTATCAAAAAATGGACGGATTTAAAAAAGCACAGAATCATAATACTCAATGATTGCAGTACGGACCCAAGAATCGTTCCTTTTCTGGAGCAATTAAGAACAGACGGCTGCCTTGTCATTCATAATACAAAAAATCAGGGATTTTCCGCAACTATAAATACAGGATTGGCACAATCAAAAGACAGGGATGTTATACTGCTTAACTCGGATACAATTGTAACCAAAAATTGGGTAGAGAAACTCTCAGTCTGTGCATACAACAGCCCATTGACAGCGACGGTAACACCTTTGTCGAACGATGCCACACTGTGCTCTGTGCCTTATTTTGGCCAGGCAAACAGAATTCCCAAAGGATTTACTGTGGACGGATATGCGGATTTGATTGAAAAAATCAGCTTAAAAAAATATCCGGTTATACCAGTGGCCATTGGTTTTTGCATGTATGTAAAACGTACTGTTATTCGTCGGATAGGGGGCTTTGATGCAGAGACATTTGGAAAAGGCTACGGGGAGGAAAATGATTTTTGCTACCGCGCATGCATGCTTGGATACCATCATGTGATGTGTGACGATACATTTATCTTTCATAAAGGAACAGCTTCTTTTCTGAGCGAGGAGAAAAGAAGATACATCGCTGAACATGAAAAAATACTGAACAAACGTTATCCACGTTTCACACGCGCTGCCAGGATGTACTGCAGACTGAATCCGGCGGAAGATATATGGTGGAATATTAGAATACGTACGAAAATGGAAAATATGCTGCAAAGAAAAAGCGTTCTTTATCTACTTTCGACAGATTTTCCAAAAGGCAGGCACAAAAAATCGAGTAACAATGATTTGTATGTAGAAAATGTCAGGAATCATTTGCCAAAACAACAGCCTGTTATTTTGGCGAAAAGAAGTGCGGATCGTATAAAAATCGTGCTTTGTGCAGATAAAAAGGAACTTTTTTTTACTTTTTTTAACGGTATGGAATCAGGAAAGCAAGCGCGCTGTTCATGGAATGCGGCACAGGTATACGGAAGGATTTTAGATGCATTTCATGTTAGCGCTATTTACGGCGCTCGTGCAGAGAATTTGTCAGGGGAATTATATCATGAAGCAGATAGAAGACGTATTCCGGTATTTACTCAATTTTCTGATAGTGCAGTAAAAGGACATATGGATAAGCAAACAAGATGCGAAGATAAAGAAATAAAAAGCGACTGGCTGCTGCAGGGATATTTGTCAGCACATAAACACGTATCGCTTTTGCTTTGGATAAAACAAACATGCTGGTCTATGATGCGTCTATTCTTTTCATATAGTCCGGACAAAAATATTTTTAAGATTAGGGGAACAGGAGATGGAACAATCCGAGCTTTTAACCGAAGATTATGAGCAGGTGCTTGCAATGAGAGAAAGAGAATTGAATATCATCAATGAGTCTTATCGCAAGCTCGCAGAATTAGCAGAAGATTTCGAACAAAAAAACAAGAACTTGCCAGATACGTTTCAGTCGAAAAAAGGTCGTTTTATGGCAAAAAACCGTTTTTTTTACTGGCAGATTAGAAAGGGCATGCGTCTGATCTGGAGGATGTTGAAGAAAATAAGAAGGATGAAAATTGGATGAACGCGCAATATTGTATAGAAAAAGTAGAATATGATCACAGCATGTTATCTGTAGTTGGCTGGATATTCAGCGGCGGTAAAAACGAAAATGAAATCAGGCAGTTAAAACTTGTCTTTGTATCCGAAAATGGAAAAGCAGTGGAGTGCGATTTGTCTTTTCATTCGAGAGCAGATGTAGCGCATGCATACGCTCTATCATATGATTTAGTCGGGTTTTCATTCAGGGGCAGGCTGAGTTCATTTGAGCGTGTGAACGTATCTCTTGTTTATAGCTGTTTTGAAGGAACTAATTGGATATCGTTAACACAGCTGGAAGGAACAAAGGTGAATGATGGCAGGAATCATATCCGGATAGAATATCCAGATTTTGATGGGTATTACAACATTCGAAATTTTTCATTCCTAAAAAAACGTTATCCAGTTTTTCAGGAAACAAAAAGTGTGGATGTGATCATCCCAGTATACAATGGATATGCTTATTTGGACAGATTGTTTGCATCTGTTTTAAAAACAGGTCTGGATATGCATATGATTATTATTAATGATTGCAGTACAGATGAAAGAATCGGTCATTTTTTCCGTAAATTTTGCAAAGAGCATGAAAATGTCCTCTATATAGAAAATGAAGCAAATCTTGGATTTGTAAAAAGTGTAAATAAGGGACTTCGCCTCTCAAAACATGATGTTGCATTGGTGAATACAGATGTAGAGGTACCCGCGGGCTGGCTGGAACGGTTGATGCAGCCGATTTTTCAAGACGAAAAGGTAGCAAGCGCGACTCCGTATACAAATTGCGGGACGCTTTGCAGCTTTCCAGAAATAGGCAAAGATAACAGGATTTTTGATAACAGATCAGTGATGTATACGGATGCGGTATTTCGCGGTCTTGTTCCGGTCTATACGCAGATGCCGACGGGTGTTGGGTTTTGCATGGGAATGAGCAGACGCGCCATTGAAAAGATCGGATTTTTAGATGAAGAACATTTTGAAAAAGGCTATGGAGAAGAAAATGACTGGTGCCAGAGAGCACTGAAACTTGGTTTTAAAAATGTACATGTAGAAAATCTGTTTGTTTATCATAAACATGGCGGCAGTTTTTTGTCAGAAGAAAAAGAGTGTTTATTAAACCAAAGCATGAAAAAATTAAGTCAAAAGCACCCTTCTTATCAGAGAGACGTTGCCAGGTATTTTGAGGATGATGTAAATAAGGCATATAGGAAATATGCGTTTTTTATGTGCCTGATGCAGAGAAATACACATACAGTCGTTTATTTTCATCATGCACTTGGCGGGGGTGCAGATGACTATATGGTAAAACAAAAGAAAAAGCTGTTAAAAGACGAGTGCATAAAATTTATAGAATTTCGTTATCATGTATATCAAAATATTTACCAGATGGAGATTACATATAAAGATTATTGTATGAAATTATATGCGAAATCTTTGGATGAGATTCTTTTCCATTTGAGACTGACACAGATCCATGAAATTTTTGTCAATGAATTGGTCTCTTATCCAAATCTTTTTCAGATGCTGCAAAAGATCTTAAATTTAAAAAAAGAATTTGGCCTTTCGTTAACGATGCTTCTACATGACTTTTTCTGTATCTGTCCTACGATCAATCTGTTACTGGATCAGGGAAAATATTGTGAAATGAACTGCGGACATCAAAACTGCCTGAAACATAACAGATATTTATATGACAAAGCATATACGGATATTTCGGAATGGAGGATGCAATGGGGGAATTTTTTGAAAAATTGTGATTGTATCCTTGCATTTTCAGAGGATTCCGGAAAGAAAATAAAACATATTTATGGAGATTTGCCAGGACTTCGTGTAGTCTTGCATACCACAGACAGAATGCTTCCTGTCAGAAAGAAGTATAAATGTACAGAAACGGTCAATATTGCCGTATTAGGAGTGCTTGGCAGGCATAAAGGGCTATACGTGATAAAAGAGATGCTTGCGCTGATTGAGAAAAGGAAACTTGCTGTAAACATTATTGTGGTGGGAACATGTGAGGAGAAATTGGAAAGCAGCCATTGCATTGTCACAGGCAGATATACGAGAGAGCAGCTGCCAAGTCTGATGTATTTATTCGATATAGATATTATTTTTATATCTTCCATATGGCCGGAAACATTTTCTTATACAGCACAGGAGGCGATGCAAATGAAAATGCCTGTGGCTGTTTTTGATCTTGGAGCACCAGCAGAACGTGTAAAAAAATATGAAAAAGGGATTGTAATAAAAGAAATGACAGCAGATGCTGCTTTAAACAAAATCATTGAATTTGTAAAAAAGCAGGAAGTGATAACAATACCAGACCGAAAAAAAGTATTATTTTTGATCGAATATGAATCGTTTTCATCACGATATCGAGTGGAACATCTAAGGGAACATTTGGCGGCAAGGGGAATCGCATCTACTGTCAAAATACTGCAGGAACTGGATTTGCAAATTCTTAGACATTATGATATAATTTCCATTTATCGGTGTTCAGATGTAAAAACAATCCGTTTGGTTGCACAAAGAGCAAATCAGCTCGGCATCCGTCTGTTTTATGATATTGACGATTATATTTTTGAATACAAAAAAATTCGGCATCTGGAGTTCCTGCAATATGAAGAATACGACGATTTTCAAAAATATACAGGAAATATCAAAGAGTGCATGAGGCTATGCGATACGATAACGACTTCTACAAATCATCTTGCAAAAGCAATCCAGGAGAGTTTTTCGGATAAAAAAGTTATAATCTGCAGAAACGCAGCATGCCTGGAAATGCAGTTGCTTTCTGAGATTGCTGTGGAAAGGGATGAACAATTTCCTGAAGGCGGAAATAGGAAGAAGGAAGATAAAATTGTGCTCGGTTATTTTTCCGGATCAAAAACACATAATCAGGATTTCAGACAAATTGAAGAATGCATCGTTCATATAATGGGAGAAAACGAAAAAGTTAGCTTGCTGATTGTCGGGCCCCTGGAAATTTCAGACAAGTTCAAACGGTTTTCAGAAAGGGTTGTTACGATGCCGTTTGTCCGCTGGCAGGAGCTGCCCGGAATGATACGAAGTGTAGACGTGAATCTAATGCCATTGGAAAACAGTTTTTTTCAATGGTGCAAATCAGAAAATAAGTGGTTAGAAGCAGGGCTGGTTGGCGTGCCGACTATTGCGGATGATAATCCGGAACTTGCGTCTGTACTGGACGACGGGCAGAATGTTGTGTTTTGCAGGGATTTGACAGAGTGGGAGCAAAAGCTAAAGCAATTGATTTTGGATGAAGGCTTTCGCAAAAAGATTGGACAGAATGCAAAAAAGGAAGTGTATCAGACGCATTTGGTGACAAATGATGAAAATTTTCATGAGATTGTGCGTGAGATTTCAGGCTGTCAGGAAGGATGATCGGTGATAGGAGAATGCAGGATCGGAATAAAAATATAGATATATGCAGAGCGCTTTCGTTACTTTTGATCTTGATTTATCATGGCTGGGTTGTATGCGGTTCAGCGGCAACACGGTTTGAACTGATTCATATGATCGTAAGTCTTGGCGGAGAAATCGGAGTTACGGCCTTTTTTATACTGAGCGGATATGGAATTTTTTGTTCTTTGGACAAAATGCTGCAAAGTGGGGAGTTTTCTTATTGGATGTTTATGAAAAAGCGGGAGATCG
>CANDJR010000085.1 GCA_947385105.1 uncultured Eubacterium sp. | reverse complement strand
ATTTCTAACGGTGACTGGAGTTCAGACGTGTGCTCTTCCGATCTAGGCAGCAAAGTGGCTGGAAAAGGAGCCGGTTTGCAGTGGGATTATGGTCAAAGAAACAGATACGCAGATTATATTACAAGCAAAAGATTTTTGCTACGAATTGGATAAGCGCACTGGATTGTTTTCACAAATGCAGTTTGCGGGAAGGAATTACCTAAATCATCCAATGGAATTAAATATTTGGAGAGCTCCGACAGACAATGACAGGTATCTTAAGGAAGAATGGAAAAAAGCGCATTACGATGAAGCTTATACAAAAGCCTACCAAATCGAGATGCTTCAGGATAAACATGGTGTGCTGCTTGTAGAGCATGCGGCAGTTGTAGCAGCATCTGTCCAGAAAATATTAGATGTGGAAATTACATGGAAAATTGAAGGAAATGGTAAGATATCATCTTTTATTCATGTAACAAAAGACGAGGAGTTTCCGGATTTGCCGCGATTTGGTGTACGCATGTTTTTGAATGAGAATTTAGAAACAGTTAGTTATTTTGGAATGGGGCCGCAGGAAAGTTACCGGGATAAGCATCAAGGATCCAGTCACGGGTATTATCGTTCCAATGTAAACCTCATGCATGAGGATTATATCCGGCCACAGGAAAATGGAAGTCATTTTGATTGCGAGTATGCAGAAGTAGCGAATACACAGTTTGGTATCATAGTAGTTAGTGATCAGCCGTTTTCTTTTCAGGCATCCAAATATACACAGGAAGAACTGGAAAGGGCTGCGCACAACTATGAGCTTGTGGAATCTGACAGTACGGTGCTTTGTATTGACTATGCGCTAAACGGCATTGGTTCAAATAGCTGCGGCCCAGTTGTTTTAGACAAATACCGATTCAAGGATACGGCATTTAGATTTCAATTTGAGCTGGTTTTGTTTGTAAAAGAGTAAAATGAAAAACAAAGGAGGAATTCTTATGGCGGAAAAAAGATATTTGAAGTGGTATAACAAACTAGGGTATGGTTCCGGCGATGTAGCAGGAAATGTAGTATATGCTTTTCTGGCGTCCTTTGTTATGATTTATTTGACAGATACGATTGGTCTGTCATCTGGAATGGTGGGAACATTGATTGCGATATCAAAGCTGTTTGATGGGTTTACAGATATCTTTTTTGGTTCAATGATTGACAAAACACACAGTAAGCTTGGGAAAGCAAGACCGTGGATGCTGTACGGCTATATTGGCTGCGCGATTACGCTGGTAGCTTGTTTTGCAGTGCCAGCCAGTCTTGGCAAGACAGCACAGTATGCTTGGTTTTTCATCGCTTATACGCTGCTGAATAGTGTGTTTTATACAGCAAATAATATTGCGTATTCAGCACTTACTTCGCTTGTTACCAAAAACAGCAAAGAGCGTGTGCAGATGGGGTCTTACCGATTTATTTTTGCGTTTTCCACAAGTCTTTTGATTCAGACAATTACAGTCGGATTTGTAGACAGGTGCGGCGGTGACGCTGCGGCATGGAGACTGGTAGCGATTATTTATGCGGTCATTGGGTTAATTATTAATACGATTTCAGGTCTATCTGTAAAGGAACTTTCTGAAGATGAATTAAGCGATACACAGACAAGCAGTACGGAAGAAAAGTACGGACTGCTTCAGGCATTTAAGCTGCTTGTAAAAAACAAGTTTTATTTAATGATCTGTGGAGCATATATCTTTCAGCAGTTATACAGTGCCATGATTGGCGCGGGAATTTTTTATATGACATGGGTGTTAAAAGATAAGAATTTGTTTGGACAATTTGCATGGGCTGTCAATATTCCGCTGATTATTGCTTTGATCTTTACACCTGCTTTAGTAGGGAAGTGGAATGGGATGTATAAGCTGAACGTAAGGGGGTATATCCTCGCCGTTATCGGCAGAGCGCTAGTAGTTGTTGCCGCATATATCGGCAGCATTCCTTTGATGATGGCATTTACTGCAGTTGCTGCATTCGGACAGGGGCCTTGGCAGGGGGACATGAATGCTGTGATTGCATCTTGTTCAGAGTACACTTATCTGACACAGGGAAAGAGGGTGGAAGGAACCATGTATTCTTGCACGTCACTTGGCGTTAAAATCGGCGGTGGAATCGGAACCGCAGTAGTAGGATGGCTTTTAGAGTTTAGCGGTTATGTTGGCACAAAAGCAGTGCAGCCGCAGTCAGCCTTAACGATGATGCAGTTTATATATTTGTGGCTGCCATTGATCTTTGATGTATTCATCTTAATGATCCTTTCCAGATTAAATGTAGAAGGAGCAAATGAAAAGATAAAAAAAGGGAAGTACTTTGCGCATGATGGGGATTTAAAATAATGCATAAAGGTCTGCGCAGAAAATGCGCAGACCATAAAAAAGTAAATTCACAGTATCACATTATGCATGATACACATGATTAAAATATCCTTCATAGAAAGATAAAAGGCTGTTTATATAGTTTTTTAATTTGTTCATTTGCTTGTTCTCCTTTCCTCATTTACAAGTTTATTATAGAATATGACGCTTTCGAATGCTTGCCAAATCAGAAGAAAGTATAGACAGATCTTGCAAGGAAAGGTAAAAACAAATGGCAAAAGGCGAATTTATACAAGTGAAAGGGTAGAAATAGAGGAGGGTGCAGTGATGCATTTGACATTTACAGAAACAAAGGAAGAAATTTTTGCAGTGCATAAACTGTCAAAACACGTATCTCCACATTTGCATCATGCATTAGAGATCGTATGTGTAACAGAGGGGGCGCTGGAACTTGGCGTAGGTGAGGAACTGTATCATATGGAAACAGGGGATGTGGGACTTGTTTTTTCAGATATGATTCATCATTATCAAGTATTCTCAACAGGCATAAATAAGGCGGATTATATTCTCGTCCCGCCGTCTGTCACGGGCATATTTGCGGATAAGATACAAAACAGTGCACCCGAATGTCCAATTGTAAAGGCAGAGCAGCTTGAACCAGATGTATATCAGGCGATTCATGCGATTATGCAGATAAAGGAAGGCGAACCGATGCTTTTGCAGGCGTATGTCCAAATCATATTAGCCAGAAGCATGAATCACTTGAATTTAGTAGACAAAAGCAGTATGGCAAGCCACGACCTCGTTTACCAAACGGTTGCCTATATATCAGGGAACTTCAGAAAACAGTTTTCTTTACAGGAAATGGCACAGCAGTTAGGGGTAAGTAAATTTGTGCTGTCAAGAATATTTTCCAAGACATTTCACTGCAACTTTAATCAGTATCTGAACGAGGCCAGGCTGCGTTATGCATCTGCAAGGTTAGAAAATACAAATGATACCGTATTAGATATCTGCCTGGATAGTGGATTTGAAAGCCAGCGTACCTTTAATCGGAGATTTAAGGAGAGATATAAAATGACACCGAGTGAGTACCGGAAAAATCAAAAAGATTATTTCGGGCTATGAGGAATTTCATTGAGGCAGAACAAAACGTGCTCCGGGCAGAGACATACTAGGAACACGTGTGCTCTATCACAGGGAATGAAATCTGCATGTTAAACCCTTTTCCCCACTCAGATTCTGCATGTAAAGATACGTTCATTTCCTTTGCAATTTCCTGCGCAAGATATAATCCCATGCCAGTAGCTTTGTTTCGTACCTCTCCAGAATCTCCGGTGAATCCCTTTTCAAAAATATAAGGCAAATCACAGCTGCGTACACCTTTTCCGTTATCCTTGATACATAATACAGTAAGATGTTCCTCTTTCGAAAATGTAATGGTAAGTTCTGGCTGGCGGCAGCAGTATTTGACAGCATTGCTGACGATCTGTCCGATTAAAAAACGCAGTCCGCGTCTGTCAGCGTAAACCGTATCTGGGTCAGCGATACAGACGTGGAACTGAAATTGCTTTTCTACCAGCAATGGCTTGTAATCTTCTAACACTTCTTCTACGCAAAAACGGATGCTGACAGGTTCAAATAAATAATCCTTCCTTGCACCTTTCAGACGTGCATAAAATAGCATTTGATCCACGCATTCCTGCATTTGGTTACGGATATATTCCAATTTAAAGCTTACTGCCGCAGGCAGATCCTCTTTTCGGTTGTCTAGAACCAATGTCAGTAAAGAGAGCGGTGTCTTTGTCTCATGTGCCCACAGTTCAATATATTCTTCATAGTCATCCAATTGCCCTTTGAGCTGGCAGTAATCCAGATGCCTGTCACGCAAAGCCTTGCCAAGCTTGCGGATGGCATCTTTTTCCAAAGTGCTGCTCAATTTGGACAGCAATTCCTCCTGGTATTGTTCCGGATTTTCTAAAAATTCCAAAAACGCCTGACTTCTTTTTTGCGATAATTGCAGAAGCAGATAGCAGAGTGTGGAAAATAAAAGTACAGTAAACAGCAAAATGACAAGGATTGACGCATAAAATGCCTGCACATCTGCAATCCATAAAAGTAATACTGCGAATCCATCCACTCCGAGTAATAGAATAAGCCATGGCAGATATGGCTGAATCATCTGAAACTTATGCTTCATGGTATGCTCCATTTTGTGATAAGACGATAACCCACGCCGCGGACAGGCTGAATCTGCTGCTCCATTCCAAGGCGCGCCATTGTCTTTTTTAACCGTGTCAAATTTACCTGCAGTGCATTTTCATCGATAAATTCGGTTGTCCCCCATAAGGCTTCGCATAACGTATCTTTTGTAACGATGCCATCTCTGTGAAGAAGAAATACCTCCAGAATTTTGCCTTGGTTTTTCGGCAGGACAACAGAATTATGATGAATATATAAGGTATAGGACAGGCGATCCAAAAGATAGCCTTCACCTTCCAGTAAATTTTGCCTGCCCTCGTATCGTTTCATGACGTTGGAAATACGGGCTAACAGCCGTTCCCTGCGGCATGGCTTTGTCAAATATTCATCTGCTCCAAGCTCCAATGCCTGTAATTCATCCCGCAGCTGATCCCTGGAGGTCAGTACAAAAACAGGTATCGTACTTTTTTGCTTTAAAGTACGGCAGATTTGAAAACCATTTGCTTGCGGCAGATTTAAATCCAGCAGGACTAAATCAGGAGAAAGCTCTAGAAGCGTGTTTGCCGCGTTTTGGAAATCGTCGATTTCATCTACTGCGTAACCTGCTTTTTGGAGGATATCAGATAATTCCTCCCGCATAAATTGTTCATCTTCTACAATCGCAATTCGATTCATAACACGTTCCCCTTTTCTTTGCTTGCAAAAAGTTTCCTGAATTCATGATACAGGCAGTATTATTCTTCTCGTTCCGGCACCATCAAAGTCAAAAGATAGCGGCTGCTGGAGCGTTTCACAGCTGCAATATAAATATATTCTACCACAAGTATTGCAAAAATCATAGTTGCAGAAATAATCATCATTTCTGGGATATTTTCTTGGATTTTGGATGCCAAAATGCCGCTGAATAAGCTGCGTACGCCAAACAAGCTGCTGAATGCGGCGAATACAACCGGAATTCCAAAGTACCAGTTAATTTGTTTCCCGGCAGCTTTGCACAAAACTTCGTAGCCAGCACCCAGGCGGATTAATGTCTGATAGCGCCTGCCTGATTTTTGCTGTCCTGTCAGAAATTGTACACTCATCACAGTATTTGCAATTACTAAGAAAATAATTGCCAGGTAAATTGTAACATAGCTGGCAGATACCATATAAAATAGCTGCCGCCCAATATTTTGCAGATAACTTTCATAAGTTAGACCAGTTTGTGCTAAATCTTGGTTCATGCGATCCATTGCTTGAATCAGGCCGCCTTTTTTGCTGTATGTTTCGTCTAAAACACCATTTAAATAAATACTGCAGTCACCCTGTGTATAGGATTCAAATACTTTATCTGGAAGTATGAGCGCATATAATAGCGTGATAGAGCGATCGGTAACAAGGTCTGCAGTCTGCACCTCTCCTGTCAGATAACAAGGATTTCCATATAGTTGGGTGTTAGGTCTTTTTTGCAAAATGAGGTTCATGAGTTTCAGTTCTTCATAATAAGTAGATTCACCGTCCATATAGACAGCAGCCTCTTGGTCGTCCAGTTCCAAAGCCGGCTTGCCGGATGCACGCAGCAACTCATTATAACTGCTCAAGGAAATAAAATATGGATACTCCTCATACTGCAAATTATTTAAAAGAATATCTCTGCTGTTGGAAGGCGGCATTTCCAGTAATGCTGAGAGGATAACATCGATACGATACACAGGTGAAGTACCTTCCTTGCGATAGCTTGAGGCTATTTTCATATCAAATAGCTGGGAAAAGCAGGTATCCAGCTCATAGTCAGCCAATGTCTTTCGGATTGTCTGTGTATCATTGCCATTTTCCATATCTATAAACGTATAATCTAATACATGCTCCCCAGCTTGCCCGTAAAAGCGTGTAATCGCTACACCTGTTCCAAAGCAGCACATCGCAGCCAGGATGAGCAGTGCACAAACAGCAAGCGCGCCAGAACGATAGAAAACTGTTTCCTGAATCTGGCGGAAATTAAATACATGAAGACGTTTATCATGGTGCTTTGATTTTGCTGCTATACCGAGTAAAAACCGAAGTCCCCAAAAAAATGCAAATGTCCCGCACAGCCCTAAAAAAACGGCAAGCAGCATCTGCTTGGCATCAAACCATGCACTACCGCGAATCGCGTTGACATAGGCAACAGCCAGACAGCAAATACCAAAAATAACAGAAACAGCATATAACCAGGCAGGTTTTTGCTGCTTTGCGCTGTCTGGTGCTTCTGCAAGCAAAGAACCAATTTCTTCCTGTGCAATTTTGCCGCTTAAAATAAGAAAAGAAGCAAATTTAATGAGAAGGAAACCAAGCGCTGTCCAGCAAACTGCGGAAAGTGAGAAGGAGATATGATGGCCAATCATGCCAATTCCTACTAACCGGGCAGTAATCAGGCTGGTCAGCTCAGAGATTAAGACAGCGGCAGGTATTCCGACAGCAAGCAAAATAAGGTTGTTGCGTAAATCCTCAGCAAACAGTAAGCCAAATAGTTTGATACGGCGCATTCCCATCATCAAGTATACGCCGAACTCATGCCTGCGTTTTTCCAATTGAAATTTGCTGGCATAATAAATGAGAAAAAATAAAATAACCAATGCAGTACCATAAAAGATAGGAATCATTCCGATCAGTTTATCTACAGCATCGCTTTCCATTTTTGTCAAAAATATAAAAACATCTTGCTTTGATAAGGACAAAATAATATAGAAAGCAATGATTGGAACAATTAAGGAGCCGAAAAACAGCCCATTTTCTTTGCGGTTTCTTTTACTATTACGTAATATTAATTTAGAGAACATTTGCGCTGCCACCTCCTAATTGAGCCATTACTTTTAAAATACGGCTGTAAAATGCTTGCCGGGTTTCATCCGGGATATCTTTGCGCAGCTCATGAAAGATAACGCCATCCTGAATAAACAGGATTCGGTTGCAATAGCTTGCAGCATTGGAATCATGCGTTACCATTAAAATGGTAGCACGTTCTTCTGCATTCAGCCCCGCCAGTTTTTCCATCAATGTTTTTGCATTTTTGGAATCAAGGGCGCCCGTTGGCTCATCTGCCAAGATAATGCCAGGATTTAAAATCAATGCCCGCGCAGCTGCAATCCGCTGCTTTTGCCCTCCAGACATTTGGGCAGGAAATTTATGCAAAACGTCGGTCACATCCAGATAAGCTGCAAGCTGTGACAAACGCTGTTTACTTTCCTTTTCTGCAACGCCATGCAGCGATAATGGCAGCAGGATATTTTCCAGCCCAGTCAGATTATCCAGCAGTTCAAAGTTTTGAAACAAATAGCCGATTTTTTGTCCGCGGTAACTTGCCAATTCTTCTCCTTTGAGTGCCAAAAGCTGCTTGCCACTGATCGTAATGGTGCCGCTGTCAGGACGGATGACTGTAGCAATACAGTTTAGCAAGGTGGATTTACCAGATCCGCTGCTGCCCATAATGCCTAAAAATTCTCCAGGCATTACTTGAAAGGTAATGCCATCCAGTGCTTTTGTCTGGCTCGCAGATTTTCCATAGTATTTTTTTAATGCTTCAATTTCTAGAATCGGTTCCATCTTATTCCCTCCTCATAATTCTGATACGATTTCTAGGACCTGAAAGTATCATAGCACATGAAAAGCAAAGAAAACACTTACAGATCATGAAAGGGAATCTGATTTACAAATAGAATACAGTATAGTATAATTTAGAAAAAAATATAAAAGAAAGGATGAGAACAGTGGATCAAAGTGTAAAAGAATTTGTCATCGGAAAAGTAAAGGAGTTAATGCAGGCGCCAACTTGCTGTGCAGAGGCAAAAGAGGCAGCGCAGAATTGGCTGGATGCCATTGGTACAGATAAGGAAACGGAACAGGCGAAACAACTGATCGCTGAGCTTGAAATGGATATTATGCCGATCGAACAACTGATCGCTTTTTCTGAATCAGAAGCAGGTGCCCAGTTATTTGGTGCAGAAAAAGCAAAAAGTATTTCAGCTCATGCACATGAAATCCAGTCTGCAGGTGCAAAATATTGCGATTGCCCTGCATGTGCCCTGGTAGCTGAAATTCTTGAAAAGAAGGACGAGCTTGTATAAAGTGCTCTGTATAGCTGCATCAGCAGGGGCTGCCACGTACAAGAAAGTAGATACAAGATATTGCTCTAAATAATGAGATACCAAACAATATCTTGTATGTATCATACTTTTGTGGCAGTCCTTGTTTGTGCTTAGCAGTACATTCAAGCAATTAGGGTTTTCCAATGGCTGCGATGTTAGACTCGAACAAACGTTTTATATTTGTCTTTTTAATACTGCGTATAACCCATAACTGCTGTAGGAAACATTGTAATACCGATCAAATCCGCGTGCTTCTGCAAACAACGGATCATATACTCTGCCGTCTAATTCTACCCATGCGTGCCCAGTATCACATGCTACGTAGACAGTCTTATAACCACATTCATGAAACATAAACGCCAGTGCAGATGCTTCGGATACACAGCAGCCTTGCCTGTGATCAAAGATATCATTTGCAAACGTAACCTCCCAGCCAGCTTGCTTGTAAATCGGCTGCAAACGCCGATACTGATGGTATGGGAATTGAAAAATCCAGCGAAAACACTTTTCAATTTTTTGGCTCATACTATCAGAAGGACTTGTTACCTGCTCTACAAGCAAGCGTGCTTTGATCATGGTCTGGATCTTTTGCACATAGGCTGCTGTTTTTACTGCAGCGCCATTCTCTTTTAAGAATATGCCGTCTACTTGGCATCCAGCGTGCATTTTTCCACTCTCTCTATTAAAATAGTAATAGTCATTGCCTATTTGTCTCCAGCCATATACAATAGAGCTGTTTTGATCCAGATAGTAGGTCTTGCCGGATTCTGTTATAAATGAATTTGACAGCTTTTTGACCATAAATGAAAACGGCTTTTTCGTGATTAGGAATACACCGCCTTTGGAAACCGGCACAGTAATATTTCCGCGTTTGGAAACAGCTTGCGGATAATAAGTAACAACTTGGAACAAGCTTTGATTTTTGTTATATTTGTATACATACATAGGACTGCCAGCGTCTACACCTGGCATATCATCTGCATAAAAGCTCACATCTGTAACAGGGGTTACACCGTCTCCAAAAGAGAAGGTAAAAATTTTTACGTCATCTGCTGAAAGGGAATTTTTTTTCAGAGCTTTTCGAAAATCAGCAGAAAAAGTGCCTGGGATATCGGCTGCACTCTTTTCTTGTAACGAGAAATCAAGCGTGCCGTCTGCCTTCTGCATATTTGCAGCAGTTATTTCCATAAAATATGATTCATCTTCAGAACCGTAAATTCTTATTTGAAGCGTTTTATTGCTAGAAGCGAGTGTTTTTGCCGCAGATTCGGACAAGGCAAGGCTACCGGGCATAACTATTTTTGTATCGCCAACACTTGAAGCAGTGACAATCACCTTTAAGGTGACAGTATCTGTCGCGCGGTTTTCAGCAGCCCGTTCCACCATGCTTTTTTCAATTTTGATTTTTGCTTTTGCAGTTTCCTGTAAGAGCGGATTGCTTACTCGAATAATCGTAAGCATCGATTTTCCATCTTTCTTTACTGTACTTTTGGATGGTATTACATAAATATCTGATAAATTCTTGCAATTGCGAAAAGCTTTTTTTGAAACCGCTTCTAGTTTGTCTGGTATCTCAATATTTTTCAGTGCGGAACATTTTTTAAACGCTGCATCTAAGATTCCTGTAACAGTAAAGGAATCATCTCCAATAGAGATCTGCTGCGGGATTGTGACAGATTCTTTGATATCTTTTGCATATCCTTTTACACGGCAAGTAAGATTTTTATCACATTCATAGATAACACCCTGCTTGTCTGTATAGTCTGGAAATGTTTCTTCTGGACGATCGTCTGTCGTGCTGTCATCTGGGATACTATCCTCTGTAGAATCGTCCTCTGCAGCATCTGGATTTGTGGCGTCTGGCTCAGAGGGATTAAGATCGGGTAAGTTGTTTTGAGTTTGTGCGGCATGAGCTTTTATAGACAGAGCCGTTAGGTCTTCATCACATAAAATGGGATTTGCATACACTTTCCGGGCGGCAGTAAAAAAAGAATGCTTGCTATACATACAATAAGCGCAAAGTTTAACATGAGCGGTATTGTGCTACGCTTGTTACATATTTTTTCCATAGTAATTTATTTCGGTCAATTTTGATATAAACTTGGACGTTTCTGCGCAGATGTATCTGAAATAGCCTAATGTGCGAACTGCTTATCCTGTTATGTAACGACGCCGTCATAGTTTATGCCCGGCTTGGTACGCAGAAAATCTTTTGCTACATCAAAATGGCTTTCATTCCTTTCTGTTAAAGTATCTTTTGAATTCAGATTTCATTGTTAAGAAAATTAGCACTTTTAGACTAGACAGATAAAGCAAATGTACCAAATATCATTAATATAACAGAAGATTGGAAAAATGTCCATCTTTTTGCATGGCTGCACAAAAGAATGCATGTCTGAAAGAGAAATTTCTATAGGAAAATTTCCTCTGTATTTTTCGAATGGTATTTTCTCATGAAAATGGATACAATAGACAAAGGTGGTGATAGATGCATGGACAGAACCGATAATTACTGCGGTGTATATGAAGAATTAGCAGGTTTATTAAACGATGTTTCCGAAGTAGAAAAAATCTATAATCGTTTTCGGGGGCTTACAATTACATTTCCGAAAAAGCTGTACAGCAAGGAATATGTGATCCAGTATATAAAAGAAAACCATGAGAAAGAAACCGTGCAAGAAATTGCCAGGCATCTTGATTTAAGTGACCGGCGAATCAGGCAGGTTTTACAACATATCAAAAATGATGAGAGCAGCAAACTTGCAGAAAAGTAATTATCATAAAAAGGTGTTGCAGCGGCATAGGATGGGCATAATTTTCAGCGATGAGAAGATCTTGAAAATTATGCCCTATGCAGTATTCGTACGATACGAATACAGGAACAGTGTTATTTCTGCATCATAAGTTGCTATAAGGTCTTATCCGGACATATCGTAAGTTCTGGATAGATTGGACAGCCTCCCAGACAGAGGCGGCGCCGTTCACATGCGGGACAAGACTCTTGAAATTTGCGGCGGAAGTCTTGGAACGCTTCACTGTTCCATGCATCTTCCATCGATGTTTCTTGTATGCTGACAGTCCATTTCTTATGTTTGCTGGCAAAACGGCATGGCATCATAAGCAAATCGGATGAAAGATAAGCAGACCATCTGCCGCTTTCACAAGCATCGATACAGGCAGAATCGATGTTTGGTATATGATACAATAACTGCGGGATAATACAAGCATCAAACCCTATTTTGTAAGAAAACTTACTCTGGCCTATCAGTGAAAAAAATTCCTGTAAGCAGGGTGTCTTCTCAGTGATCAAAAATTTTTCGGTATCTGCCCCGGCAGGCTTATACAGAGAAAAGATCACCGCATGGATACCTTCGGGGAATCCTTGGACAGTTAAGCGCTGGATGGCTTCTTGTAATGTTTGGCTGTTAAGTTCAAATAGAATATTTGTCTTAACGCCTGCCTGCAATAATTGACGGACAGCACTTTCAGTAGTGTCTAAGCTGCTGTGCCAGCTTATAGTAACTGCTCCGCAGTATGCCTGACATAACTGTGCGATTTCCGCTGTTATCTGCAGCCCTGCTGTTATTAAATTTGGAATAATTTCATGACTGCGGCAGTATTCCAATATTTGCGCAAGGTGAGGGTGTCCTTCTGGGGAGCCTTCACCTCCTAACGCGAACTGGTACGTTTTCCCTTGGCATTCATTCACAATTCGCATAAACGTGTCTAATGGCATTGGATCGTTTCCTACAATATCTATATACATTGTTTCTGGAAAATCCGCCATAAAAACATCTTCCTTTGTATCTTTGCCATTTTCTAAGAGGCCAGACCTTAAGTAAAAACCATTACGTTCATTAAACATTGTTATATATGTATTATTTTTTCCCTGCACGGATAGCATCTTTTTCTTCACCTGTTACATCTTTCTGTTTTTTTATTGGAAAGGCAGACGATGGCAGCTGCTCCCGTAGCTCCCCATCCTTTATAATAAAAAAACTGCTGTTTACATTTGACTCAAAATCTGTTTTTAACTTCATAGAAACCTCCATATACTTTTTGCATGTTGTCGTATATAAAAAAATCTGCAAGCAGTTGCTTAACACTTTTCCTCTATATTACTATACTACAATTTTACCTTTTCGTCATTCAGTTTGTAACTGAATTTATTCTATTTTTTTGGGTGGAGTTTTCTATTGCAGATATAAGTGATATGTTTTCATAGTTTTATAAAATAGCTCCTCGTTTCCTGTCTTTGCACAAAGCTCCAAACACAAGGAATCAGGTTCATTGACAATGATTTCTTCCATCGATGTGCCTAATAATCTGCTGAGCTGGTACATATTTTCCAAATTAGGCAGCGCTTTGCCTGCAAACCATGCATAAATGGATTGGAATGAGCCAATACACAAGCTTTCTTGCACGCTGCGCACAGATAAGCCTTTCCTTTTGCATAGTTCTTGAATTCGTTTCCCGGTTGGCTTGATTGCGATGCCATTTGCATTTGGGGGGTTTATTGTGATATTGATTTCTTTTTCCATTCGTTAATCCACCTTTCCGCGAAAGGCACTGATGGGCTGATAGAACCATCTGGCTATCTTTCGCATTTTTTGTTAGTATTGTTTTCCTGCTTAGCGCATCGCTTGTCTGTAGATGCACTGTTTATTTTATGATCCTCCTTTATATTTTTTATAACTTCTCGGAATCTTCAGCCCTTATTTCATGGGGCTTTCAGAACCTATT
>CANDJR010000084.1 GCA_947385105.1 uncultured Eubacterium sp. | reverse complement strand
AGATTTCTAACGGTGACTGGAGTTCAGACGTGTGCTCTTCCGATCTGCTTGCAGATGTGGCAGGATCGTTACCGCGCTATTTTGACAAGACAAAATACGACGTACGGATTATTTTGCCAAAATATGTCTGTATGGATGATAAATGGAAAGAGCAGATGCGGTTTATTACCCGGTTTTATGTAAAGCTCAGTTGGAGAAGCCAGTATGTAGGCGTGCTTGAGACAAAGGCGGATGGGGTTACTTACTATTTCATTGACAATGAATATTACTTTGCTGGGCCGAAGCCTTATCATAATATTTATGAGGATGTCGAAAAGTTTGCGTATTTTTCCAAAGCTGTGTTAGAAGCTTTACCATTGTTGGAATTTTGTCCGGATATTATTCATTGCCATGACTGGCAGACTGGGTTGATTCCTGTATATTTAAAAAGTGAATATCAAAAAAATGCTTTTTACCAAAATATGAAAACAGTTTATACAATCCATAACCTGCAATTCCAAGGACGGTGGATTATGCAGGCTGTAAAGGATATCACAGGACTTCCGGAAACTTTATTCACAGCAGATAAGCTGGAATCTTATGGCGAAGCCAATTATCTGAAAGGCGGCGTCGTATATTCTGATATTGTTACAACGGTATCCAAGACATATGCTTATGAGATTACAACGCAAGATGGTGGTGAAGGGTTAAATGGCTTGATGCAGGCACGAAAAAAGGATTTATACGGGATCGTAAACGGGCTTGACTATCAAGAGTATAATCCACAGTCAGATTCAATCATTTCGTTTCCATATGGGCAAGAGAATCTGGAGCAGGGAAAACGGGAAAATAAGTGGAGACTTCAGCAGCAGCTTGGGCTGCCTGAAGATGAAGGTACTATGCTGATTGGTATGGTATCCCGCCTTACACATCAAAAGGGCTTTGATTTAGTAGGAACTGTGATGGATGAGCTGCTGGCAAATGCGCGTGTTCAGCTTATTGTACTTGGTACGGGCGAGACTGAACTGGAAAATATGTTCCGGCATTTTGCATGGAAATATGGAGATAAGCTGTCAGCTAATATTTATTATTCAGATGAGCTTGCTCACAAAATTTATGCTTCTTGTGATGCATTTTTAATGCCTTCTTTGTTCGAGCCATGTGGACTGAGCCAGTTAATGAGCCTGCGTTATGGGACAGTTCCTATTGTACGGGAAACAGGCGGCTTAAAAGATACGGTAGAAGCATATAACCGCTATGAGCAGACAGGCACAGGGTTTAGCTTTTGTAATTTTCAGGCAAAAGAGATGCTTTCTACACTGTATTATGCTATGGACATTTACTATAATCATAAAGAAGACTGGAATGCAATCGCCAAAAGAGGAATGCAGCAGGATTTCTCGTGGAACCAGTCTGCCAGAGAATATGAAAAAATTTACGATAGGCTTGTATAACAGGCAGCAAAGATGGCAGGAGCAAAAGCAAGATACATGTACTGGCGTCTGGCAGCATCAGATGGCTTTGCGTCTGTTTTAGCAGCCAGACGGCTCGGTATCAATCAATAGTTTTTGCTTTGTTTTTGAATAGTAGTAAATATGGTCACTTAAAACTTCTTCAACAGCCAGTTCGGTTTCGTTGATAGAGGCAACCATAGCGGCCAGTTCTTTGGGCCTGCTGAATTTGGCTGTTTGCGGCAAGATGATAATTTCATGAATGCTGCTTGGCAGAATAAAGAAATCAGTATCCAAGGTTTTTGCAATGGTTTGCAACAGATAAGGATAGAGGATGCAGCTGGCTCCATAGAGCTTACTCGTATTGGTTAGAATATACATCGGGCAAAAAGAATGGCTGTAAGAGCTGCTTTCAAATGTTTCTGCAAGTACACTTGCCATAGATTGAAAATCATAAGGCAGCAGGGATGGCGTTGTCAGGCAGGCCTGTTCGTATAGATCTGGCAAAGTGACATGCCATAGCTTCATATGGCTGTTATGGATTAGGATCGTAGCATTCCCTTTTTCTGGTATTTGCAGCAGGCAATAAAATACAATTGCAAGATCTAAATAACACATATGGGGAACTGTTTGCAGCAGTTCCTTATTTTTTTCATAATTGATGATGCGATATGCCAGATAGTGTCTGACTTTTTCATAGTCAGTAAAAAAATCCACAGCAATATTTTCAGAAGTTTTGTTCTGCTCATAGGTCAGCAGGATATCGTTTAAGATGGCGTCAAAATCAGGGAAAAGATTTTGCTTTTCATAATAATAGTTCAAAAAGATAGTTGGTGAGACATTGCACTGGCCGCTTGTAATCGTGAGGCCGTCCATCTTCAGACCATTATTTTTGTATATTTGCTGCAGTTGGATGGATGTATCAGATGGCAGCTGATGCAAAATATTTTGACAGACTGCCTGTTTAAACTCATCGTAGGTCATAGGATACCTTCCTTTCATAAAAGATAGTGAGTGGAAGGGAACTATGGTGTGAGTGTGCCATTGATAACAAGAAAAGGATAAAAGAATGAATGAAATGGTATTTACGTGACCTCACTATAACATGGTTAGGAAAAAAATGCAAGTATTTCTCTGGAAATCTGCAAAAATTCCATTGCCAAAGGCAATTTTAGATGAATATTTGCATGTTACCGAGAACGGAGTGAACAGGAACTAAAAAGGAGGAAAGAAATGGATCAAGCACAGATTTTGGAAATTGCACTGCAGCAGTCTGCGTACGATTGCTGTTGTACTGCAAAAGAGTTTCAACAAGAAAAAAACAGCGTACATGAGTCGGTGACATCTTTGAAAGCAAGAAAATATTTAAAGCTGCCGCATCTTTGCAGCCTGGTATCTTATGGGTCAAATATTGTTGCCTGTGGAAAAAAAGAAATTTTGCCGGAAATAGAACTTTATATAAACAAAGCACCCAGTATAGCAGCCTGCTTTGAAACGCCGCATCTATATGAACTAAATGATATTTTGGCAAAGGTGCATGCCAAAATATGTTTTTTATCTGAATATTTTCTTCCGGATATAGAGCTTATTTATCGTACAAAACTTTCCTGCCCTTATGAATTGCGGGTATTAGGGCCGGATGATTTTTCAGACCTATATATTGAAACATGGGAAAACGCGCTTTGCAAAGAACGCAGACATCTTGACGTCTTAGGAATTGGCGCATATGACAACGGAACACTGATTGGCCTTGCAGGGTGTTCTGCTGACTGCGATGCAATGTGGCAAATCGGCGTAGATGTCCTGCCAGCATACAGACAGCGCGGTATCGCAGCAGCACTTACAAACCGTTTGGCAAGGGAGACATTTGCGCGCGGCAAAGTACCGTTTTATTGTGCAGCATGGTCAAATGTAAAATCAGTAAAAAATGCAGTCCGAAGCGGGTTTAAACCAGGATGGATAGAAGCAGCTGCAAAAACAGATGCTGAAATAGATGCAATCGTTTCATACCATCAGGGGCAGCTGCAGGAAGAATGAAACATGTACTGATTTCCTGCAACGGCCCCTGTGAAACTAGCTGCAAATGCGATTTTAGCGATATTCTTTTGCAAGTTCTTCAAAAAACGGCAGTGCTTTTTTGATTCTTTCAGTTGGCACACAGTAAGAGATCCGTACGTGGCCCGGACAGCCGAAGCCGCATCCAGGTACAATGAGCAGGTTTTTTGCTTTTGCACGTTCTGCAAAAGCTACGTCGTCTTCTTCTAATGTGCGCGGAAACATGTAAAAAGTCCCGCCTGGCTCTACAACGTGGTAGCCCATGGATCGTAACCCGTCTAATAAAAGGTTCTTATTCGTTTCATAAATCGAAAGGTCAGAAGTGACGTCTGCACATGCTGCACATACACGCTGAAACAGACTTGGCGCGTTGACATAACCTAAGGAACGTCCAGCGCCTGCAATGGCAGCGTATGTGAGCGAAAAATCATCTACTGCATCTGGAACAAGCACATAACCCATACGTTCACCTGGCAGGGAAAGTGATTTAGACCAGGAATAGCATACAAGAGTATTTTTGTAATAATGCGGCAAAAATGGTACTGTAGTGCCGGAAAATACAATTTCCCGATAAGGCTCATCTGCAATTACAAAAATTGGATGCTGGTATTCTTTTGACTTTGCATCCAATATTTCTGCCAGCTTTTGGATGGTGCTTTCTGAATAGACAGCGCCGGACGGGTTATTTGGAGAGTTTACGATGACTGCTTTTGTAGCAGGACTTAACGCTTTTTCAAAAGCGGCAAAGTCAATTTGGAACGCTTGTGTATCAGCAGGCACAATCACAGGCTTTGCATGCGCACCTTGTGTAAATACAACATATTCTGGAAAATAAGGCGCAAAAATAATAACTTCATCGCCTGGGTTGCATAATCCATTCAGGCAGCAGCACAAAGCCCCTGCAGCGCCAGTTGTCATATAAAAATTATCTGCACAGTAAGAAGTATGGAACCGTTTGTTGACGGATTCAGCCAGTGTCAGACGTACATTTACATCACCTTGGGCGCTAGTATAGCCATGCAGCAGCACAGGATCTGTGTTTGCGATGAACTCCAAAGCGGTTTCATTCACAATAGCTGGGGATGGCACGCTTGGATTTCCAATAGAAAAATCAAATACATTTTCTGCACCGATTTTTGCAGCCTGCTGTTTTCCATATTCAAATAACTCGCGGATGACAGAACGCTGCGTGCCAAGGGCAACCATTGTTTCATTTAAAAATGTCGACATGTCAAATTCTCCTTTTGTATTTGTCTGATTTAAAATGTTTTTAATTTTTAATTTTTTATTTTTATATGGATCTATGTTAGAACAAGTTGGAAAAACTGTCAAATTATTTATTGTGGCAAATATGCTTTCTTTTTTTTTGCGTGTATGTTACAATGAAAAAAATAAAAAGCTAGTAAAAAATGATGGAGGAAGTATCACTATGAAGAATAAAAAATTGGTTGCATTTATGATGGCAGCAGTTCTTGGGATTGGCAGTTTATCAGTTTCTATGTATACAGGCAAAGATACCAAATTGCCAGATTTTCCAACAGAGATTACCGTTGAGGCAGCTGCCGCTCCGTCGGCAACAACTTTAGCGTCAGCTGTAAAAAAAGCATACGGAAAAAACTATTTGCCAAGTTACAAGTTAGGCGCAACAGAAATTAAGGACAGGTATGGAGTCGCTTCTTCTTTATATTCGTCTGTTTATGCAGAAGTGCCAATGATGACGGCGCATGTGGACGAGCTCGTTATCTTTCAGGCTAAAAATGACGCTTCAAAAAAGCAGATTAAAAAAGCAGTCAAAAAGTACCAAAAACAGTTAAAAGAAAGCACAATGCAATATCCGATGAATCTGTTAAAAATTCAAGGATCAAAAGTGTATACAAATGATAATTATGTTTGCTTTATAATGCTTGGCTCAATCAGCAAAAAGACAGAGGAGCAAGGTTCAGATTCTGATATCATCAAAGCTTATCAAAAGCAGAACAAAAAAGCAGTCAATGCGATGAAAAAACAGCTGAAATAAGTCAGGAAAGATAAAAGGCCATTTTGATAAAGGGCTGTTTAATAAAAGGTTATTTAATGGAAAAATACCTGAGTTTTTGTATTTTTCAATTAAAATTATAATGTAAGTTCACCACTTTACAGTTTTTTTAAAGTAAGAGGTTCGTTTTATCCTATTGCAAACTTATCGAATAGCTTCATAGTCTCATAGCGAAAGAGTGGGCGCGGTAGGAGCTTCTTAAAAGATTGTAAAGTGGTGGAAAACTGTGATAAACAAAAGATATTGAAAAATAAGAAGCATAAAATATATTTTTATTGAAACATTTGTAAGCTAATAACTTAGAGAAACAATTCATACAAAAGCAATAAAAACAAGCACAAGAAAAACGCAGATAGTAAAAAGAACAGCAATTGCAATTAAAATCATAGGAAGAAAATGATAAAAAGACAAATATAAAAAGAAATTTGCAATAAAGAAAAATAAGATAAAAAGAAAATTAAAAAGGAAAAATAAGATAAAGAGAAAATTAAAAAGAAAAATAATAGAAAGAAAATTATAATAATTAATATGGATCAGAAAAAACAAAAAAAGACAAGTGCTTTGCACAGCATCTTGTTCGTGGCGATGATTATGATCATATTAGGCGGAACCAGCGTTTACATGCGCTTAACTCCAGATGAGACTTATTCGTCACAGGAGCGGCGCATGCTGAGCAAACGGCCAAAATTGAAAAAAAGGCGGATTTATAACGGAAAGTTCCAAAGAGATTATGAAATATACTTAAGCGAGCAGTTTCCAGGCAGGTCGAAATGGGTGACACTTCAGACACAACTAAATAGGCTGCTGGGGCGCAAGGATGCAAATGGCGTCTACTTTGGGAAAGACGGATATCTGCTTGAAAAATATCAGGAGCAGGATTTTGACTGGAAAAAAGTGAAAAAGGACATACGCCGGGTATCAAAGTTTTTGCATGATTATCCACAGGCAAAAGTAATGTTTGTGCCCACAAAAAGTTATGTACTTCTAGATAAGCTGCCGCCTTTTGCGCCGCAGTCCGGAGAAGAACAGTTTTATCAATATATTGATCAAACCTTTTCGGACAGCCAGCAGATTTCAGTTCGAAACGAGCTGGATGCACATGCAAAAGAGTATATTTATTATCGTACAGATCATCATTGGACGACATTGGGCGCTTATTATGCATATGAAAAATGGGCGGAATATATGGGTGTGCAGGCTGTCCGGCTGGAAGAATTCCAGCTGACAGACGTTACGGAATCATTTTGGGGTACTACGTTTGCAAAAGTCCGTACTGGCGGAGCTGCGGATACGATTACTTTATTCGAAAAAATAAGCGGGCAGAAATTTAACTTAGATTATAATATGGGAGAATTTCAGTCAGACAGTTTTTATGATTTGTCAAAGGCAAAAGGAGATGATCCGTATAGTGTCTTTTTTGGAGGCAACCAGGCAATGGTAGATATCCGCACGTCCAAATGGAAGGAAGGAAAAGGCAAAACGCTGTTCATACTTAAGGATTCTTTTGGCAACTGTTTTGCTCCGTTTTTAGCAAACCATTATGATCGTGTCATTGTATTGGATTTGCGCAATGTCAATGTACCAGTCAGAGCTTTGCTGACATCTTATCCAGCAGATGATATTTTAATTATATATAACAGTGTACAGTTTATGGAAAACAAAGACATTAGCAAATTTAAGTAACGCGAGACGCTGCTGTAAGGATCAGACAGACGCGTATAACAAAAGGAAAAAGATAGAGGTGTAAATATGAAATATGATGTCATTATTGTCGGCGCAGGCCCTGCCGGCATTTTCACAGCCATGGAGCTGGTAAAATGCGGCAGTAAGAAAAAAATATTAATTGTAGAAAAGGGAAAAGCGATTGAGGACCGCAAGTGCCCAAAGGATAAGACGAAAAAATGTGTCAATTGCCAGCCATGTAATATTACGGCAGGGTTTTCCGGCGCTGGTGCGTTTTCTGACGGGAAACTATCGTTAAGCTACGAGGTAGGCGGTGATTTTCCAACTCTGGTAGGTGCGGATTTTGCACAGGAGCTGATACACTATACGGATAAAATTTATCTGGAATTTGGCGCAGATACACATATTGAAGGCGTGAGCGAACCATTAAAGGTACGTGAGATCCGCAAACGCGCCATCCATGCAGGATTAAAGCTAGTCGACTGCCCGATCCGCCATTTAGGGACAGAAAAAGCGCAGCATATTTATCAGGCAATTGAGCAGTATTTGCAGGAAAAAGGTGTGGATATGCTGTTTGGCTATAACTGCCAGGATTTGCTGATGGAAGAAGACCGCTGTAAAGGCGTGGTGCTGACAAAAGAAGGCAGCCAAACACAGGAAAATTACGAAGCGCCTTATATCGTAGTTGCAACCGGCAGGCGCGGGGCAGACTGGCTGCACACTCTTTGCGCAAAACATGACATTGCACATAAGCCTGGTACAGTTGACATTGGCGTACGTGTGGAAGTGCGCAATGAAATTATGGAAGAAGTCAATCAAGTACTGTATGAATCAAAGCTGATAGGCTATCCAAAACCATTTAAAAATAAAGTCCGCACATTTTGCCAAAATCCGGGCGGTTTTGTCAGCCAGGAAAACTATGACAATGATTTAGCTGTTGTAAACGGACATTCCTACAAAGATTTAAAATCTGATAATACAAATTTAGCGATTTTATGTTCCCATAATTTTACAGAACCGTTTAACCAGCCGATTTCTTATGCGCAAAAAGTCGGGGAACTGACAAATATGCTCGGCGCAGGGCAGATTATGGTGCAGCGCTATGGGGATATTTTAGATGGCAAGCGCACTTGGCAAAAAGAGCTGTCGCAGTCCAATGTGCGTCCAACACTTCCGGACGTAGTAGCTGGCGATATTACAGCAGCAATGCCATACCGGGCAATGGTAAACATTATTAATTTTATTCAGGCTATGGATTACGTTGTGCCAGGATTTGCAGGTACAGAGACGCTTTTGTATTCCCCGGAGCTTAAGTTTTACAGTAATAAAATACGTATGGATCAAAACCTGGTAACAAATGTAAAAGGACTTTATTGTTTAGGAGATTCCAGCGGCTGGACGAGAGGGCTTATGATGGCATCCGCAATGGGTGTGTTAATGGGCCGCAAGATTTTAGAAACAGAGTAGTTGAACGCAGCATGCGATTTACAAATTTGCATTCAATGAGAAGGGGTGGAAAAATATGAAACTGGCGACAGCATTATCAGAACGGGCAGATTTGCAAAGCAGGCTTTCAGAGCTTGGAATCCGGCTGAATCATAACGCCAAAGTACAAGAAGGAGAGGAACCATCAGAATCCCCGCAGGAGCTGTTAGAAGAAGTAACGCGGATTTTTGCCAGACTGGAAGAACTGATGACAAAAATCCATCTGACAAACAGCAGTACCATGTATGAAGGAAAAACGATTACAGAGCTTTTAGCTCATAGGGAATGTTTGAAAAATAAGATTCATATGATGCGTAATTTTCTGGATTGTTCCAGTGACAAGGTAAACCGTATGACACGTTCGGAAATTAAAATAAAAAGTACGGTTTCTGTATCAGAAATGCAAAAAACGGTCGATCGGCTGGCAAAAGAAATGCGTGAGACAGATGAAAAGATCCAGGAACTGAATTGGATGACAGAACTGCTGTAACAGTGGATTTGTTCAAATAAGGCTGCATGTTTGGGAAACAAGATGGTAACTGGTCAGGGTGGATGTATCTCCATCGGCAGAGAATGTGCCGTAATTTGGTCAGGGCGTGGGCTGCCTTAGGGGGTTCGAGTCCTCTTTGCATTTGTTATGCCCATCATAAGTACATGTGTATGGTTAGAGATGGAAAATCTTTTTTATTATTTATTACCACTGCATCAACTGAAGGTGAGGGAGGGTCAGGGGAGATTCCAAACAGATACATGATGCAGCGATCAGCAATACTTTTAATTTCATAAGATAAAATGCGTTTGAAACCCTTATAAACACTTGATTTTTAGTGCTTATAAGGGTTTTGAAGTTTTAAAAATCTTTACACTTTTTTAGAAAGTGTGCTATACTACTAGGGCATGTTTCATTGCATGTGTATGAAAATGGTTTTCTGCGATCTTTCCAAGGCGGCAGAAAGCAGCAGAGAGGTATGCGAAAATGGCAAACAATGAAGTATATGATGAAGGCAGTATTTCGATACTGGAAGGACTAGAAGCTGTCCGCAAAAGGCCCGGCATGTATATTGGCAGTGTTTCGCGTAAGGGATTGAACCATTTAATATATGAAATTGTGGATAATTCTGTAGACGAGCATTTGGCAGGAGCATGCGACACAATTTGGGTGACTTTAGAAGAAGATGGTTCTTGTACGGTAGAAGATAACGGGCGCGGGATTCCGGTCGGGATGCATCAAAAAGGCGTCTCTGCAGAACGTGTCGTATTTTCTACCCTTCATGCAGGAGGTAAGTTTGACAATGCAGTCTATAAGACAAGCGGCGGCTTGCATGGTGTTGGCTCATCGGTTGTCAATGCATTGTCTACGTATTTGGATGTGCAAATCAGCCGGGATGGTTATATCCATCATGACCGCTATGAGCGCGGCAACCCGGTCGTACAGCTGATAGATGGACTTTTACCAGTATTAGGCAAGACAAAAAAGACTGGTACAAGAATTAATTTCCTGCCAGATCCAGAGATTTTTGAAAAAACAAGGTTTAAGGAAGATGAAGTAAAAAGCAGGCTGCATGAGACAGCGTACTTAAATCCACAGCTTACGATTATTTATGAAGACAGGCGTCTGGAAGAAACAGAGCATGTAGAATATCATGAGCCAGATGGGATTATTGGGTTTGTCAAGGATATGAACCGCAATAGTGAGACAATACATGATGTCGTTTATTTTCAGGGAGAATCAGATGGAATTACCGTAGAGGCAGCATTCCAATATACAAATGAGTTCCATGAAAATATTATGGGATTTTGCAATAATATTTACAATGCAGAAGGCGGGACGCATATTACTGGGTTTAAGACGATTTTTACAACAATTATCAATCAGTATGCCAGAGAGATTGGAATTTTAAAAGAAAAAGACGCAAACTTTACTGGTGCAGATGTGCGCAACGGCATGACGGCTGTGATTTCAATCAAGCATCCAGATCCGCGTTTTGAAGGGCAGACAAAGACCAAGCTGGACAACCAGGACGCATCACGGGCAGTTTCTAAAATTACAAGTGATGAAATCCAGCTGTATTTTGATAAAAATCTAGAAGCGCTGAAAGCCGTCATCAGCTGTGCAGAAAAAGCAGCCAAAATCCGAAAAACAGAAGAAAAGGCAAAAACGAACCTGTTAAGTAAGCAGAAGTTTTCGTTTGATTCCAATGGAAAGCTGGCAAACTGCGAATCCAGAGAAGCAGAGAAATGCGAAATTTTTATTGTCGAAGGAGATTCCGCAGGCGGTTCCGCAAAAATGGCAAGAAACCGTATGTATCAGGCGATTATGCCAATCCGCGGCAAGATTTTAAATGTAGAAAAAGCAAGCATTGACAAAGTATTGGCAAATGCTGAAATTAAAACAATGATCAATGCCTTTGGATGCGGGTTTTCCGAAGGGTATGGCAATGATTTTGATATTGCAAAGCTTAGGTATGATAAAATTATTATTATGGCAGATGCAGACGTGGACGGCGCGCATATTTCTACGCTGCTGCTTACGCTGTTTTACCGTTTTATGCCGGAGCTGATTTTTGAAGGTCATGTGTACTTGGCTATGCCGCCTTTATATAAGGCAATGCCAAAAAAGGGCGCAGAAGAATACTTATACGATGATGCAGCATTGCAAAAGTATCGCAAAAAGCATAAAGGCCCTTTTACACTCCAGCGCTACAAAGGGCTAGGGGAAATGGATGCAGACCAGCTTTGGGAGACAACGCTAAACCCACAGACCAGGCTGCTGAAAAAAGTAGAGATTGAAGACGGACGGATGGCATCCGATGTGACAGAAATGCTGATGGGTAATGCAGTACCGCCCAGGCGGGCATTTATTTATGAACATGCAAAGGATGCAGAACTTGATATTTAAGATAGTTTCATAAGTATCTTTTATTTGTATGGTATAATGAAAGGAAGTAAAGTATGCAGCAGACAGAAGACCGGCTGATTCGGACAGAATATTCCGAAGTCATGCAAAAATCATATATCGATTATGCTATGAGCGTTATTGTGGCAAGGGCTCTGCCTGATGTGCGCGATGGGTTAAAACCCGTGCAGCGCAGGACTTTATACGATATGTATGAGCTTGGCATCCGGTATGACAGGCCATACCGCAAATGCGCACGTATTGTTGGGGATACGATGGGTAAATATCATCCGCATGGTGATAGTTCTATTTATGAAGCGCTTGTTGTCATGGCACAGGACTTTAAAAAGGGACTGCCTCTTGTAGATGGCCATGGAAATTTTGGTTCCATAGAAGGCGACGGCGCTGCTGCTATGCGTTATACAGAAGCGCGCCTGGAAAAAATTACCCAAGAAGCGTATTTGTCTGATTTAGATAAAAATGTCGTCGATTTTGTGCCAAATTTTGATGAGACAGATAAGGAGCCGCAGGTACTTCCTGTGAAAGTACCAAATATCTTAATCAATGGGGCGGAAGGAATTGCAGTCGGTATGGCGACAAGCATACCGCCGCATAATTTTGGAGAAGTCATAGACGGTGTCATTGCGTATATGAAAAATCCGGAGATTAATACAAGCCAGATGATGCGTTATATTCAGGGCCCGGACTTTCCGACAGGCGGAATCGTCACAAATCAGCAGGATTTGCTGGAAATTTATGCAACTGGGATGGGAAAGATTAAAATCCGCGGCAAAGTAGAAGTTGAAAAGGGAAAAGGCGGCAAGGACCGCTTAGTTATTACAGAAATCCCTTATCCAATGATTGGTGCCAATATCGGAAAATTCCTTAACGATATTTTTGCATTGGTGGAAACAAAAAAGACCAATGACATTGTCGATATTTCCAACCAATCTTCAAAAGAAGGAATCCGTATTGTGCTGGAGCTTCGGCGCGGTGCAGATATTGACAATTTGTGCGGTCTTTTATATAAAAAGACAAAACTGGAAGATACATTTGGCGTCAATATGTTAGCCGTAGCAAACGGCCGCCCGGAAACAATGGGCATAGTGCCTATGATCCGCCATCACGTAGAGTTTCAATATGAGCTTGCAACACGCAAATACCAGACGCTGTTAGACAAGGAGCTGGAAAAAAAGGAGATTCAGGAAGGCTTAATCCAGGCATGTGATGTCATTGATGTGATTATTGAAATTCTGCGCGGCAGTAAAAATATCAGCCAGGCAAAAAAATGCCTGATCCACGGGGAGACAGCAGGCATCAAGTTTCGACTCGAAACATCCAAAAAACGAGCTGCGCAGTTCCAGTTTACCGAGCGGCAGGCAACAGCGATTTTAGAAATGCGCCTGTATCGGCTGATTGGTTTGGAAATCGAAGCGCTTTTAAAGGAGCATGACGAGACGTTAAAAAAAATAGCCCGTTATGAAGATATTCTTTCAAACCGAAGTACAATGACAAAAACCATTATGAAAGAACTTTTGGCATTTAAGAAAGAATACAACAGGCCACGGCGTACAAGAATTGACAATGTGGCAGAAGCTGTTTATGTTGAAAAGCAAATCGAAGAAAAAGATGTTATCTTTTTAATGGATCGGTTTAGCTATGCAAAGACGATTGACGTATCTGCTTATGAACGCAACAAAGAAGCAGCAGACAATGAAAATAAAATTGTACTGCAATGTAAAAATACAGATAAAATCGGTATTTTTACAAATAAAGGGCAACTCCATATGATGAAAGTCATGGATTTGCCTTACGGAAAGTTTCGTGACAAAGGACAGCCAATAGATAATGTCAGCGATCGTATCACCGGTTTTATTGATCATGTAAGCCCTGCTGTTTTC
>CANDJR010000083.1 GCA_947385105.1 uncultured Eubacterium sp. | reverse complement strand
CTTCCGATCTCGCTGCAGGATTTGTTTCTGCTGTATGGCATTGACAAATATATTAGTTTTGAACTTGGCGTTATCAGCAGTTATCATTATTATTCGGGTATCATTTTTCAAGGATATACATTTGGGAGCGGAGAACCGATTGTAAAAGGAGGCCGTTATGATAAATTACTCGGCCACTTTGGAAAGCAGGCGCCTGCGATTGGATTTGTCATTGTCATCGATCAGCTGATGGCAGCCTTAGAAAGACAAAAAATTGAGATTCCTGTGGAATCGAACAAACAGTTGCTGGTTTACGATGCATCGCACCGCGAAGATGCAATTATTTATGCAAAAAAACAGCGCATTGCAGGCTGCCAGGTAGAACTACTAGCATTTGAAACAGGAAAGACACGTGCTGATTATGAAGCATATGCAGCGCGTACAAAGGCTGTACGGCTCATTTTTATGGATGGAGAATAGAGATGGAGGAAACAAGATACTTAACCTTTGCCCTGGGAAAAGGCAGGCTGGCAAAACAGACCTTGGAATTATTCGAAAAAATAGGAATTACTTGTGATGAAATGAAAGACAAGAATACGCGAAAGCTTATTTTTACAAATGAAAAATTAAAGCTGCGTTTCTTTTTAGCCAAAGGCCCAGATGTACCAACATATGTAGAATACGGCGCTGCTGATATCGGAATTGTAGGGGAAGATACGATTTTAGAAGAAGGCCGCAAGCTATACGAAGTATTAGACTTAGGATTTGGAAAGTGCAGGATGTGTGTATGCGGCCCTAAAAAAGCAAAAGAACGGCTGCAGCATCATGAGCTGATTCGCGTAGCCACAAAGTATCCGCACATTGCCAAAGATTATTTTTATACGAAAAAGCATCAGACAGTAGAAATTATTAAATTAAACGGTTCGATTGAGCTTGCGCCGATTGTCGGCCTGTCTGAAGTAATTGTAGATATCGTAGAAACGGGTTCTACCTTACGTGAAAATGGACTAACTGTATTAGAAGAAGTCTGTCCGCTGTCTGCCCGTATGGTCGTAAACCCGGTAAGCATGAAAATGGAGCATGGCCGTATTACAGAGCTGATTACTGCATTAAAAGCAGAATTAAGTAAGGAGTGAATCCAATGAGAATTGTAGAGCTGACGAAAGAAACAACGACCCACATATTAGATGAGCTTTTACAGAGAAGTCCCAATAGCTACCATGAATATGAAAGTCGTGTCAATGAAATCATAGAAAATGTGCGCACAAAAGGGGATGAAGCGGTCTTTGCTTATACAAAACAATTTGATGGCGCTTCATTAAACGCAAACACACTGCAGGTTACAGAAGAAGAAATAGCACAGGCATACAAAGAGGTTGATGAGACGTTATTGGAAGTGATCCGTAAGTCGCTGGTTCATATCCGTGCTTATCATGAAAAGCAGCGCACGTATTCCTGGTTTGATTCACAGGAAAATGGAATTATTCTGGGACAAAAGGTGACGCCGCTGAAAACTGCAGGCGTCTATGTGCCAGGCGGCAAAGCGGCATATCCATCCTCTGTGCTGATGAATGTAATTCCGGCAAAGGTAGCAGGTGTAGAAAATATTTTGATGGCTACACCGTGTGATGCAGACGGGAACGTATATCCGCCTACGCTGGTAGCAGCAAAAGAGGCAGGCGTAGACCGTATCTATAAGGTCGGCGGTGCGCAGGCAATTGCTGCTATGGCGTTTGGTACACAGCTGATTCCAAAGGTAGATAAAATTGTAGGGCCGGGTAATATTTATGTAGCGCTTGCAAAAAAGGCGGTTTTTGGTTACGTCAGTATTGATTCGATTGCAGGCCCAAGCGAAATTTTAGTACTTGCGGATGAATCCGCAAATCCACGCTATGTAGCAGCTGATTTACTGTCTCAGGCAGAGCATGATGAGATGGCTTCTGCTATTTTGATTACAACCTCACAGACGCTTGCAAATCAAGTTGCAGAAGAAGTGGACCGTTTTACTGCTGAATTATCCCGCAGAGAAATCATCCAAAAGTCTTTGGATCATTATGGATATATCCTGCTTGCAGATCATATGGAAGATGCAATTGATGCAGTAAATGAAATTGCATCGGAGCATTTGGAAATTATTACAGAAAATCCATTTGAAGTGATGACAAAAATACGCAATGCAGGTGCAATTTTCTTAGGCGAATATAGCTGCGAGCCTTTGGGTGATTATTTTGCAGGGCCAAACCATGTTCTTCCGACAAATGGCACAGCAAAATTTTTCTCACCGCTTGGCGTTGATGATTTTATAAAAAAATCCAGCATAATTTCTTACTCGAAAGAAGCATTAGAGCCTGTGCACCAAGATATTATGAACTTTGCGGCATGTGAAAGATTAACCGCCCATGCCAATGCCATTGGTGTGCGCTTTGAAAAAGAGGATGGGCAAAACTGCTAATTGCAGCAAAAGAAATCGTGAAATACGAAGTGGGCAAACAATTGCCTGCGAAGTGAATAGAGTTCAAACGAACGGAAGAAGGATGAAAAAATGGAACAGAAAATATTAGCGGCAACGTTGTATTTAAAAGACGGTATCCCGGTAAAGAGCCCACAGGATCTGTCTGTGGCAGGAGACTTGCAGTTTCTTGCGAAAACATATAATGACGGAGGCATTGATAAAATCTTTGTCTTTGATTTGTCGTCCAATGATATGGAGCATGAGAAAAATTTACTGACCATCCGGGAATTAAACCGTCTGATAGAGATTCCAACATGCGGAGGCGGCAATATTAATCGGCTGGAAGATATTAAAAAACTATTGTATGCTGGCTGCAAGCAAGTGCTTATTAATGGCTCTAAATCCTATTGCTTTGAACTGGTCAATGAAGCAAGCAGCCGGTTTGGACGCGAAAAAATACTGCTGTCAATAAAAAATGTCGATTTTATTTTTAAACATAAGGACATAATTAAAGATCAAGTCCATGAATTACTTGTAATGAATACGAAACTGTTGGATTCTCTTGAAAATTTGACGGATACACAGTATGTGGCTTTATGTGAAGAAGCTTCGATTGATACGATGCTTCATATTTTAAAGCGGAGCAATTCCCGCGGTGTATATGGCCCGTTTTTAAATGATGCAGATCGCAATGTAATGGAATTAAAATCATCGCTTTCCATGCAGGGGATTAAAATGGATAATTTTGATCCGGCCTTAAAGTGGAGCGACTTTAAGCTGAATGCAGAGGGTATGGTTCCAACCATTGCACAGGATTACCGGACGGGAGAAGTACTGATGCTTGCGTATATGAACGAAGAAGCATTCATGCAGACAATCCGGACTGGAAAAATGACTTATTACAGCAGAAGCAGAAAAGAGCTTTGGACAAAAGGAATGACCTCTGGAAATATCCAATATGTAAAATCTCTGACCGCAGACTGCGACTATGATACAATTTTAGCAAAAGTATCACAGGTAGGCGCTGCCTGCCATACAGGAAAGTACAGCTGCTTTTATAACGAAATCGTACGCAAGGAGTATGTTGAGAAAAATCCGTTAAAAGTATTTAAACAAGTATACGCTGTCATTTCAGATCGTAAGAAAAATCCAAAAGAAGGCTCTTATACAAACTATTTGCTGGAAAAAGGATTAGATAAAATCTTAAAAAAGATCGGAGAAGAAGCGACAGAAATTGTAATTGCCGCCAAAAATCCAGATCCAGAAGAAATGAAATACGAAATTTCTGATTTTTTATATCATTTGATGGTAATGATGGTAGAAAAAGGACTTACATGGGAAGATATTATGTACGAGCTTGCACAGCGCTAAGGAATAGCACAGGACCTGTCTGCATAAAATAGAACAAGTTTTATTTTATACAGGCAGGAGGATATGGACAGACACGATTATGCGCAGGCAAGAAAGCAATATGTAGAAGAAGTTAGGCGTTCTTTTCACCAGAAGGAAGACGATGACTTTAGGGACGAACAGCCGCTTAGTACAGACAGTGCATCTTTTTTCAAGCTTCGTTTATTAATTGCAGTTTGTATTTTTGCAGCTTTTATCTTATGTGACCGGACAGGCAGCAGCTTTTACCATTATTCGACAGATGAAATTATTACGATGATTCAAAAACAGCAGCTGCAGCCGCAATTAGAATCTATCCGCGAAGCTTGGAATCTGATTGCAAAAAAACAAGATGAGTGATTACAAAACAGGAAACCAATGCATCCGGTGCATCTTGGTTTCCTGTTTTTATACTGACTATTCATGACATTTCCTGTTAAGTTTTTCTACTTTTGCCGATATAATAAATAACAAGAAACAAGATAAGGTAGAAAGCTTTCAATTACCAACAAAACCTAGTGCTTTACATCATAAGATGTCTTGTACTTGGGATCATATAGGAGGTTTACATAATGAGAATTACAACACAGATGCTGAATGAAACTGCAAAACGGACAGGAATACCTGTAAATCAGACAAACTTAATGAGCTATATTAACAATAACGGCTCGTCGAATCAAAGTACATTGTTAGACGCATTAAATAAGTCAAAAAATCAAAATGTATCGACAGAAAATACCGAAAATTATAAAAAATTGAAAAAAGAAGCAGGCAGCCTTCAGGATCTGGCGGAAAAATTTGCAGCGACTGGAACAGACTCCTTTTTTGACAAAATAAAAGAAAGCGAAGATCACGATACATTATATGCCGGCGTAAAAGATTATGTCAAAAGCTATAATGCCACACTTTCTGCACTCAAAAAATCAGGAGGCATCCTAAATGAGTACTATAGCCAGATGATGCAGGAGGCAGTAAAACAAAGCGGCAAATCTTTAGAAGAAATTGGTATTACAATAGGTAAAGACGGCATGCTTTCAGTTGATGAAGAAAAATTAAAAGCAGCATCTGTGGAAGATATTGAATCTGTATTAGGTGCTTCTGGAGAGCTGTCTTCTAAAATAGGGTTCTTGGCAGGCAGGGTAGACGACCATGCACAGGCAAATATAGACAGTGTGTCCCAAACGTATAATTTTAGCGGTAATCAGTATTTTCCGACAACCAGCAAATATGATTTCTGGGGCTAACAGCAAAGCTTGCGAAGCGTATTGGAAACAAGGCTGTCATGATCATATGCATATAAGGCAGGCTTTGTAAGCCTGCTTTATTTTATAAAAAGGAATTACATCATATTTCAAGGAGGAAAAGCTTATGAGTACAATTACACAGACAGAAGCAGGGATAGCAGCCGGCTACGCATCCGCAGCAGGCAGTATACCTTCTCAAAGCCAAAAAAGCAATCAAACCCAAAGCCGCAAAACAGCTGGGGAGAGCCAGGCAGCGCAGGGGACGCAGAAGACATCCCGTTATACAGGCGGCAAGACAATCGGGGAACCGCAGCTTAGTGAAGCTGGAAAAAAATATTATGAACAGTTAAAAAAGAAGTATTCGAATATGGATTTCATACTTGTCAGTGAAGATATGAAACAACAGGCGCAGGCAAATGCCGGGCAATATGCGAATCCAAACCGTATGGTTGTTTTAATTAATACGGAAAAAATAGAGCGCATGGCTGTAGACGAGCAGTATCGAAAGCAATACGAGGGTATTATCAGCGGAGCGACCAAACAGCTTACGCAGATGAAAGAAAGCCTTGGATCAAATGCAGGAAGTGTCAAAAGCTTTGGCATGCAGGTTGATGACGGAGGCAATGCATCCTTTTTTGCAGTGATTGACAAATCACTGATTGCACAAAAGGAGCGGATTAGCGAAAAAGCAAAGCAAAAAGCAGAAGATAAGAAAAAGGATCAAAAAGCAGAAGAAAAAAAACGTGCGGAAGAAAAACGCAATGAAAAAACAGATCACGCCCATTCTTCAAAATCGGATCAAACGGTTACGGTGACAGCATCCTCAATTGACGAACTGATTCGCAAGATTAACGATACCATTTTTAAACATATGAGTGATTCTGCAAGAACAGATATGGAGAGAAATGTAGGCCAGAGGTTTGATTTTTCTATATAAGCTTTTATGTTAAGTTTCCGATAGTAAGTTTTTTTAATGTACACCACGGATAGAAAAGAAAGGAGTGTGTACAAGTTGAAAGTAAACCAAAACATAAATATTTTTGCGGGTGCAGACACTGCACCAGGCAGTGCAGTCAATGCATTTGGCTTTAAAAATAGAAATTCAGCGCCTGCCACGGTTAATTTTTTAAATCAAAATATCGATCCGATTGCACAAAAGCGTGCAATGGCACAAAAAAAGGCGTATAAAGTTGTCAGTGACACATTTGCAACGGAAAAGAAGATGGATGATGATTTGAAAGCACGTGCAGATCGGATTGATCAGCTGCATGCACAAATCGCGGCAGCAAAGCGCGAAATTCAGTCGCTGGATGAAGAAGAAGAACAACTGCGCGAACAATATAACGTAGATCCAGACAGCCAGGAACAAAAAGATCTGGAATTATTAAAACAGTATCAGCGCTTTAAAGCACATAGACCAAATCATTTATCCAAAGAAGAAATAGAACGTGCCGCAGAATTAGAAAAGCAAGGAATTACAGAGTATCAGGAACGTGTGTTAAAAAAAGATAGCTACAAATATTCATTTGAAGATGAAATATCAAAGGCACAAGGCGAGGTCTATAAAGAAAGCGCAACGATACGCGCAACCAAGTCAGAACGGCTGAAGCATCATGCAATGCTGGATGCTGTAAAAGAAGCAGAAAGTATTTTAGAAGCTGCCAATGATGAAACGATTGGCATGCTCATCGATGAGGCGAAAGACCACATTGATGAAGAACAGGAAGAAGAACTGGAAGAAGCAAAAGAAAAGAAAGAAGAAGAAAAAGAAGAAGAAGAAAAACAAGAAATAGCAAAAGAACGAAAGGAAATGATGGAGGCACTTGCGGATCCAGAAAAAGCAGAGGAATACCAGCATAAGCATAAAGAACGTGAAGCGTTGGATACCGCTCCAATGACCGAACAGCTTGTCAGAATGGATCAGGTAAAAAGTGACGTCCAGCAGGAAGTTGCAGATATCGTTACACAGATGAAGCTTGTTGTAGAAGATGTCAAAGGCATTAAAGTAGATGAGCAGGTATAAGCAGGTATCACTAGATAGAGCAATAGCTAACAAAGATTTATCTGCAGCATAAACAGGAGAATGGCAGCGCCATTCTCCTGTCGCCGTATACAAAAACTATTTTGACAAGAGTTGAAAAAAATTAAATAAGAAAATATTTCATAATGACAATTTTCTATAAACATGCTATACTATAGCCGACGTCAAGAAATGACAAAAATATTATTCTGAAAATTCATAAAAATGTCAGAACATAACGCGTTTTTGCTTTTATTATCAAAAAATATAGGAAATATTGTCCGAAAAAAACAACGATACAATGTAAAAAAGTCGTATTCATTAAGTTCGAAATATGTTACAATGATTTCGATAATATTTAACCAGGGGGCAAGTAAAGTTGAATGGGTAATGATAAACAAGGTTTCAATGAGCGGCTTGCACGGAAAAAAAGAGTACAGCGGATGAAGACGGGTCTGGTTCTGTTTGTGTTGACTTGGATGTTGGGCTGGATGTTAGTATCCATTTCTTTAATTGCAAAAGTCCATTCTCTCCAGGAGCAGATTGATATCATCACGGAAAATACAATCCGCAGCCAGCCGATTGGACGTCAGGAAAATCAGACGCCAAATTCCGAACAGGTAAAAAAGGTGTCCTCTTTTGATGTCAAAGAGGAAAGCAGCCAAAAAGAAGATGTCGGTAAAATTGATGGAGAAGATGAAGCAAAACAAAAGCTTACAGAAGGACAGGATAAAAAGGAAGATGTCAAAAAAGTATATCTGACCTTTGACGATGGGCCGAGCGCGAATACAGAAAAAATCTTAGATATTTTAGACCAGTATCAGATACATGCTACTTTTTTTGTGACTGGCAAGGATGATGAGAGGTCATTAAAGCTTTATAAAGAGATTGTAGACCGCGGGAATGCGATTGGAATGCATTCTTTTTCACATAAATATGACGAATTATATAGCTCCGTAGCATCGTTTGAAAAAGATTTTGATCAAATTCAAAGCAGAATTCAAAATGCAACGGGACAAACATGTAAGTTGTACCGTTTTCCGGGTGGCAGCAGTAACCAGGTCAGTAATTTAGGCATGGAAACTTTTATCCGGTTTTTAAATCAAAAAGGAGTTACTTATTTTGACTGGAATGTAGAGTGTGGGGATGCTACATCCAGCAACTTTACAACCGATGAAATGGTTGCAAATGTTATGGAAGATGTTGTCAAGTTCAATACCTCGGTCGTACTGATGCATGATGCGGAAAATAAGCCAAATACCGTAGCTGCATTGCCGGTGATTATTAAAAAGCTTCAGAAAATGGATGTGCAGATTTTGCCAATTGATGAAGATACCAGGCTGGTACAGCATGTTGCAGCTGATAGCGTAAAGAACTGATTACATACGGATAAATGGAGGTAAGAGATGAGTTTTTTTAAAGATTTCAAGGATGATTTATCATTGGCAGTAAATGAGCTTCTGCCAGGAGAAGACCTGGAAGGCGAGGATGAATTAGGTGATTCTTCGGATATGATGGTCAATACGCTGGAAGGCGAATTAGATATTGAGTCTGAATTGTCAAAATTAGACGGCTTATTGGAAGATGTTCATGATGCAGATGAAACAAAGGAAAGGAAACATACAGAGATCTCATCAGAAGAACCGGTGTTAGAACAGCTCCCGGAGTTAGAGGAAACTATTTTAGAGGAACCTGTTAAGAAGGAGGCACAGCAAACACCAAAACATTACAACAATACGGTGCAGCCGCAGCAGCAAAAAAGCCATGCGGTTCAAAAGGAAGAAATTCATTTTTCCTTTGATTCAGATTTGGAGGAAACCGATCTGGATGCTGATATTGAGGAAGAACCTGTTATCAGGAGTATTCATCAAAATAATAGAAATGTACAAACAAGCACAACAATTAAGGAGGAAATACCAATGAATGAAGAAATGACAAAGGATACATCAGTGGGCATGGAGGAAGAATTAACGACATCTACTCCTGAGATTACCGATGAGGTATCTATTATTACAGAAGGAACAACCATTAAAGGTAATCTGTCCACGACAGGATCTTTTAGCATAAGCGGCCGCGTGGAAGGAAATGTGCAGTGTAATGGAAAATTGGAAGTAACCGGCACAATCAAAGGAAATAGTTCTTCCTCTGAAATCTTTTCTGATGCAGCAAAAATTGAAGGTGAAATCGTAAGTACTGGTACAGTAAAAATTGGACTTGGTTCTGTTGTCGTAGGTAATATTACCGCAACTTCCGCAGTAATTGCTGGTGCAGTTAAGGGTGACATTGACGTACAAGGACCAGTTGTTGTAGATACATCTGCTGTGATCGTAGGAAACATCAAATCCAGATCTGTACAGATTAATAATGGTGCAGTCATTGAAGGTTTCTGTTCACAGTGCTATGCAGATATTGATGTGGACAGCCTGTTTGGTGACAATAAGAAAGGCAAATAAGAATGAAAAGAGTTCTTTTGAAGTTAAGCGGAGAAGCTTTGGCAGGAGAGAAAAAAACCGGATTTGATGAAGCAACTGTTCTTGGCGTTGCAAAACAAGTAAAAAAATTAGTCGATGATGGGATTGAGGTAGGGATTGTTATCGGAGGAGGCAATTTCTGGCGCGGCAGGACAAGTGAGGCGATCGACCGTACAAAAGCGGATCAGATCGGCATGCTTGCTACGATTATGAATTGTATTTATGTATCCGAAATTTTCCGTTCTGTAGGGATGATGACAAATATTTTGACGCCGTTTTCGTGCGGATCTTTTACAAAACTGTTTTCTAAAGATCGTGCAAATAAGTACTTTGCTCATCATATGGTCGTCTTTTTTGCTGGCGGGACAGGACATCCTTACTTTTCTACAGATACCGCTACAGTACTTCGTGCCATTGAGATAGAGGCAGATGGAATCCTGCTTGCAAAGGCGATTGACGGTGTATATGACAGCGATCCGAAGGTAAATGCAGATGCGGTTCGTTATGATACACTGTCCATTCAAGATGTTGTTGACAAAAAGCTGGCAGTCATTGATTTGTCAGCCTCGATTATGTGTATGGAGCATAAAATACCAATGTATGTGTTTCAGTTAAATGAGCAGGACAGCATTGTGAAAGCAATCAGCGGTACGTTCAATGGGACTGTGATAACCGTATAGAGGCGAAAAGCAGGAGGTTTTTATGGATGACAGATTAGTTCAATATGATAATAAAATGAAAAAATCATTAGCAAATCTGCAGGAAGAATTTAGCGGCATCCGTGCCGGGAGAGCAAATCCGCATTTGTTAGATAAGCTGCGGGTAAGCTATTACGGTACGCCGACACCGATCCAGCAGATTGCAAATGTGAATGTACCGGAACCAAGAATGCTCCAGATTCAGCCATGGGAAGGGTCTATGCTCAAAGAAATCGAAAAAACGATTTTGACATCTGATTTAGGCTTAAACCCGACCAATGATGGCAAAGTGATCCGCCTTGTATTTCCGGAGCTTACTGAAGAAAGACGTAAAGAATTAGCAAAGGATATTAAAAAGAAGGGTGAGGCAGCAAAAGTTGCGGTTCGTAATATCCGGCGGGATGCCAATGATGCATTTAAAAAGCTTGGCAAAAAAGAAGATATATCCGAAGACGAGATTAAGGAGTTAGAAAAAAACGTCCAAAAACTGACAGATAAGTATATCGCTGATGTAGATCAGGCGATTGAAGATAAGACAAAGGAAATACTGACTGTTTAATCATAATCGGGGACATAGCTATGGCGATGTCCCTTTTTCCGTATGAAAAATAAAAAAAGCGATGAATGGGAAGGATAATGGGATGAAGGTACCGCAGCATGTGGCGATTATATTAGATGGAAACGGCAGATGGGCAAAAAGTAAGGGAATGCCGCGTAATTATGGACATACAGTAGGTGCAAAAAACGTAGAAAAAATATGTGATATTGCAGGGCATATGGGAATAAAATATCTTACAGTCTATGCTTTTTCCACCGAAAACTGGAGCAGGCCGCAAAATGAAGTAGATGAATTGATGCGCCTGCTTAGCAGTTATATGAAGACATGCTTAAAAACAGCAAAAAAGAACAATATGCGTGTGCGTGTCTTAGGGGATATAACGCGTCTGACACCAAAGCTGCAGGAACAAATCCGCGAATTAGAGGAGGTATCTGCTGCATACGATGGGTTTTATTTCCAGATTGCGCTCAATTATGGGAGCAGGGATGAGATGATCCGCGCGATGAAAAAAATGTATGGAGATATTGAAGCTGGAACCTTGAAAAAAGAAGATATTTCCGAACATACATTTTCCAGGTATTTGGATACTGCCGGGATTCCGGATCCAGATCTTTTGATCCGTACAAGCGGAGAGCTGCGTTTGTCCAACTATTTGCTCTGGCAGCTTGCTTACAGTGAATTTTATTTTACCTCTGTCCCATGGCCAAACTTTGATGAGCAGGAGCTAAAAAAAGCAGTAGAAGCCTATCAGAACAGGGAACGCAGGTATGGCGGGCTGTCTGAGGAAACATCCAAACAATGATAATACGAAGGTTTGTAAAACGAAAAAAGGTTACTGTTCACACAGGACTTTGCATTGACTGCAAAATCCGTAAGAAAATGATTCAGGAGTGCAAAAATTCTATTGCTGAAGGCAATTTTAGATGAATTTTTGCATGTTGCTGAGAACGAAGTGAACAGTAACGAAAAAAGGAGTATTGCTAGATATGTTTAAAACGAGGCTTATCAGCGGCATTGTGCTTGTAGCCGCGGCAGCCATCCTGATTCCGGCAGGCGGCGGACTGCTGCTTGCAGCAATTAGCATCATAGCTTTGATTGGGATGTACGAATTATACCGTGTATACAAAATAGAACATTCTGCGTTAGCATATATCGGCTATTTGGCTGCATTGCTCTATGCGACAGATTTGTATGTTCGCTGGATACCGCAGACGATGGTATTTGTACTTTCCTGCTTAATCGCATTATTGGGCGTCTATGTATTTGTCTACCCAAAATATCACGCTTCACAGATGATGGCTGCTTTTTTCGGTATCTTTTATGTAGCAGTTATGTTATCGTATATCTATCAGACAAGGATGATGGAAAAAGGGGCATATATTGTGTGGCTGATATTTTTATGCTCTTGGGGCTGTGATACGTGTGCGTATTGTGTAGGCGTGCGTTTTGGACGGCATAAAATGTCGCCGGTTCTGTCTCCCAAAAAGTCTGTGGAAGGCGCTATTGGCGGTCTGGCAGGGACTTTTTTGCTTACGCTGCTTTATGGATATCTTTGCAGTGCACAAATGGAGATGACAAACATCCAAATATGGATCTTAGCGTCTATTAGTGTGATAGGCGGTATGATTTCTATGATTGGAGATTTGGCGGCGTCTGCAATTAAAAGAAACTATGAGGTAAAAGATTATGGAACGCTCATACCAGGGCATGGCGGTATTTTAGACCGCTTTGACAGTGTCATTTTTACAGCGCCGGTCATCTATTACCTGGCTGTATATTTATTATAGTTACGATAGGCCAAAGTACGATTGGATTGTGAGAAAGATGAAAAATATAGCGATTTTAGGTTCTACCGGCTCCATCGGCACACAGACTTTAGAAATTGTCAGGGAACAAAAAGATATCAAAGTCTGGGCGTTAGCAGCTGGGAAGAATATCGATTTATTAGAAAAACAAATTCGGGAATTTTCTCCAAAACTCGCTGCAGTTTGGGAGGAGTCGGATGCAAAAGATTTGCAGCTGCGTGTTAAGGATTTGCCTGTACAGGTATGCTATGGCATGGATGGGCTGCTTGCAGTTTCTACGATTCCGCAGGCGGAGATTTTAGTCACCGCGATTGTCGGCATGCTGGGCTTACGCCCAACAGTTGCAGCGATCCGTGCAAAGAAATGCATTGCACTGGCAAATAAGGAAACGCTTGTGACAGCAGGGCATTTGATTATGCCGCTGGCAGAAGAAAATCATGTATCGATTCTTCCAGTTGACAGTGAACACAGTGCGATTTTTCAAGCATTAAATGGAGAACAAGGCAACCGTATTCACAAAATTTTACTAACTGCTTCTGGCGGGCCGTTCCGTGGAAAGACGCGGGAAGAATTAGCGCATATGCAGTTGGAAGACGCGTTAAAGCATCCGAATTGGAGTATGGGGAAAAAAATTACTATCGATTCTGCCACAATGATTAACAAAGGACTGGAAGTGATGGAGGCAAGATGGCTGTTTGGCACTGATTTAGATCAAATCGAGGTTCTTGTACAGCCGCAGTCAGTCATTCATTCTATGGTAGAATTTGAAGACGGGAGTGTCATAGCCCAGCTTGGCGTGCCGGATATGCGTCTGCCGATTCAGTATGCGCTCTATTATCCAAAGCGCATGCCATTAAGCGGAAAGCGGCTGGATTTTTCGGCACTTGGCGGTATTACATTTGAAAAGCCAGATCGGAAGAGCGTCGTGTAGGGAAAGAGTGTGACCTGAAGTG
>CANDJR010000082.1 GCA_947385105.1 uncultured Eubacterium sp. | reverse complement strand
ACATATACAAGATTTAGTTGGATTTAGTTCCAAAACAATACTATATCTTGTATACGCAATCCTTAGTGCGACAGCCCCCTTAGTTTATGTTTGAAAACTGTCATAAAGTTTAAGCATGTCATCACAATAGTCTCTGTCACATCCATAATACTGTCCATCAATGATAATATCTTCAAGCAGAGTCAATTGATTTTTAGTATCATTTTCATGATATATTACAATCGAAAAAACGAAACCATCTGATTCTGGTCGTAATTTTTTCTTTAGTTTCATTGAATCAAGTAAGTCAGTAAACTCTTTGATATCTCCATTTTCCGTCAACGTAACACAATCATCATTTAGCCATATTTCAACTTTAGTTATCATGTCAAAATCTATAATGTCCGATACACGTATCGCTCTATTCCTCCATACAAAAAAGGATATACAAAGAGCAGCGACAATACATAGACCACACAATATTTTTTTCATTCGATCCCCCCTACACAGACATTTTTATAAAATTGTTATATCTTCGCTACATTCCTTACTTTTTATTATATTTGATAATCGTAAAATGTCAACGTCTTTAGAGAAAGCAAGCACCGGATTACATTAGCCACAATCTTGTTTCGTTCTGGCATAAAAGTCAGTTGACGGAGAAAAACAGTTGTGGTACTCTGGTAATTAAGGGTAATTGGAAGTTACCTGTGAAGACAGGAGGAAATAAATATGGAGAACGAAAGTATATCCAGAAATTTTATTGAAATGGAAATTGATAAGGATTTGGCAAATGGTGTTTATGATACGGTGCATACGCGGTTTCCGCCGGAACCAAATGGATACCTTCATATTGGGCATGCGAAATCTGTTTTGTTAAATTATGGGCTGGCAAAGCAGTATGGAGGTCAGTTTAACATGCGCTTTGATGATACAAACCCGACCAAAGAGAGGGCAGAGTTTGTAGCTTCTATCAAAGAGGATATTCGCTGGCTGGGTGCGGATTGGGAAGACAGGCTTTTTTTTGCATCTGATTATTTTGGACAGATGTATGAGGCAGCAGTAAAGCTGATTCAAAAAGGGCTGGCATATGTTTCAGATTTAACGCCAGAACAGATGCGTGAATATCGCGGCACGCTCACAGAACCAGGAAAAGAAGATCCAAGCCGCGGCCGCAGCGTAGAAGAAAATTTAGAGCTGTTTGAAGCAATGAAAAACGGAGCGTTTGCAGACGGAGAAAAAGTACTGCGCGCTAAAATCGACATGGCAAGCGGCAATATCAATATGCGTGATCCGATTCTTTACCGTGTGGCACATATGACGCATCATAATACAGGAGATCAGTGGTGTATTTATCCGATGTATGATTTCGCACATCCGGTGGAGGATGCGATTGAGGGCATTACGCATTCTATTTGTACACTTGAATTTGAAGATCACAGGCCGCTTTATGAGTGGGTCGTACAGTCACTAGAATACAAAAACCCGCCGCGGCAGATTGAATTCGCAAAGCTGTATTTAAACCATGTGGTGACAGGAAAGCGTTATATTAAAAAGCTGGTGGAAGACGGGATTGTAGATGGTTGGGACGATCCAAGGCTCGTATCAATTTCAGGGCTTCGAAGACGCGGTTATACGCCGGAATCAATCCAGCGGTTTGTGGAGCTGTGCGGGGTATCAAAGGCAAACAGTACGGCAGATATGGCTATGCTGGAGTACTGCATTCGTGAAGATTTAAAGCTGAAAAAGGCACGCGTTATGGCAGCGATTGATCCTGTCAAAGTCGTGATTGATAATTACCCGCAGGGGCAGACCGAATATCTGACCGTAGAAAATAATATGGAAAATCCTGCTCTTGGAACCAGGACCGTACCGTTTTGCAGTGAATTGTATATTGACGGTGCAGATTTTATGGAAGAACCGCCGAAAAAGTATTTCCGGCTGTTTCCAGGGAATGAAGTGCGCTTAATGCAGGCATATTTTATCAAATGCACAAGCTATGAAAAAGATGAAAATGGTAAAGTAACAGTCATTCATTGTACGTACGATCCAGCATCAAAGGGCGGAAACAGCCCGGATGGACGCAAAGTAAAAGGCACGATTCACTGGGTGGCTGCGCCATATGCGGTAGAAGCGCAAGTGCGCTTATTTGAGAATCTTATTGAAGAAGATAAAGAAGTATATAACAAAGAGGATGGAAGCTTAAACTTAAATCCAAATTCTCTTGTTAAGAAAAAATGTTTTATTGAACAGTCATTCGCAGACGCACAAGCATATGACAGCTTCCAATTCGTAAGAAACGGATTTTTCTGTGTAGATGCAAAGGATTCTTGCAAAGAGCATCCGGTATTTAACCGTATTGTTTCTTTAAAGAGCTCTTTCAAGCTGCCTGTACAATGATGGACCGGAAAGGATGGAATATGTCAGTATTATACGATGTGGAAGCAGAACGAAAATTTCTTTTTACAAAACAAGTTACTTGTACAAACTGCGAGAAGACATTTGAGGATATACGTGTTCTAAATAGTAAATTGCGTAGAATGGAACCGGACAGTGACCTAAGGCCCCGTTTTCATGCGATTGATTCTTTAAAATACGGCGTTACGTCTTGTCCATATTGTGGATTTTCGTCGCTCACCAAAAATTTTGAACAATTAACGCAGATTCAAAAGCGCTTGTTAGAGGAGAAGGTTTCTTCTAAATTTACAGAACGGCCGCCGCATGCTGGGCAGATTATTGATTATGCAACAGCGATTAATATGTACCAGCTGGCTTTGTTTTGTGCAATGTCGATGGAACTTAAGGTGAGTGAACAGGCTTACTTATGTCTGCAGCTTGCTTGGCTGCTTCGCGGCAGTATCGAAGAACAAGAAGCAGAGCCGGAAGGCCTTTCAAAGGAGGAGAAAGCGCAGCTGGAAGAACGGGAGGAGCATTTTTACAGGCAGGCATATGAGGGTCTTTCACAAGCACTTTTAGAAGAAGACTTTCCTATTTGCGGAATGGATGACGGTACTTATGAATACTTGCTGGCTGTGTTGAGTTTTCATTTTAAAGAATATGATGTGGCAATCAGGTATTGCGGCAATGTAGTGCAAAACAGAGGAATTTCAGCGAAGCTGAAAGATAAAGCGCTTATGCTAAAAGACGATATTGTTGCTGCAAAAAAACAGGATGAGCAAGCAGAAGGATAAGCTTGTAAAACAGGTAAAGATAAAAGCACCGCTTTTCGCTTTCTTACAGGTAAGCGAAAGGCGGTGCTGCTTTTAATTGTTCTATTTCATTTTGTTTTTTTTACTTTAGCGCTTTATCTAATGATAACTGTTATGACTGCTTTTTTTCTACTTCCTGCATCTTCATTGCACGCACTTTTAACGGCAGGCCGAATAGGGTAATAAAGCCTGCGGCATCGTGGTGATCGTAAAGATCGCCTGTAGTAAAGCTTGCCAAAGATTCGCTGTATAAAGAATATGGGGAGGTTGTCCCAGCCTTGATAATGTTTCCTTTGTACAGCTTAAAGGTAACTTCTCCTGTTACATATTTTTGGGTAGAAGTGACAAATGCCTGGACTGCTTCGCGCAGCGGTGTAAACCATGTTCCTTCGTATACGATTTGCGCCATTTTATTGCCCATGTCCTTTTTGGTTTCCATCGTAGCACGATCCAGCACGAGTTCTTCCAGCTGCTGGTGAGCCTCCATTAAGATAGTGCCGCCAGGTGTCTCATAGATGCCGCGGCTTTTCATGCCTACGACACGGTTTTCTACAATATCGACAATGCCGATGCCATGTTTTCCGCCAAGACGGTTCAGTTCACGGATAATATCAGATACCTTCATTTCTTTGCCGTTGATGGACTTTGGAACACCTGATTCAAAAGTCATTGTCACAGTTTCTTCTTCATCCGGTGCGTTTTGCGGAGTTACGCCAAGTACTAATAAGTGATCATAATTCGGCTCATTGGCAGGTTCTTCCAGTTCCAGGCCTTCGTGGCTGATATGCCATAAATTGCGGTCACGGCTGTAGCTGCTGTCAGCAGAAAATGGAAGGTCAATGCCGTGCACCTTGCAGTAGGCGATTTCAGATTCGCGGGAATCCATGTTCCATTTATCGTCGCGCCATGCAGCAATAATTTTCAGATCCGGAGCCAATGCCTTAATCGTAAGTTCAAATCGGATTTGGTCATTTCCTTTTCCGGTTGCGCCGTGGCAAATCGCACTGGCGCCTTCTTTGCGGGCGATTTCTACCAATCGTTTGGCGATCCCAGGACGTGCCATGGATGTGCCAAGCAGATATTTGTTTTCGTATACAGCGCCTGCCTGTACGCAAGGGATAATGTAATCGTCGCAGAATTCATCTGTGATATCTTCAATATATAATTTTGATGCGCCAGACAGTTTTGCACGTTCCTCAAGCCCGTCCAGCTCATTTCCCTGCCCGCAGTCTACGCAGCAGCAGATAACCTCATAATCATAATTTTCCTTTAACCATGGAATGATAGCTGTAGTATCCAGCCCGCCTGAGTATGCTAGGATTACTTTTTCTTTCATTGTCATAAGTCCTTTCTTTGTTCTTGTTCAGCCTTGTAATGCAGCATTTAAAAAATGTCCTAACCTACTATACAACACTTGTGCCGATAACGCAAGTGAAATAATATACAAAAAAATCTCATAAAACAAAAGTAAAAATAGGAAAAATACAAGGATTGAATGTATAGAATATTGTGATATTGAATAAATATTCGAAATCTGATAAAAAAGTGTATAAAACACTTGTACTTTGTTCGCATTTATATTACTTTTATTCGTGTTTAAGATTTTTTGAAAGAGGTGGTTGTTATGATAAAAGCTGGAATTATCGGAGCGACCGGATATGCCGGTGCAGAATTAGTGAGAATTTTACTGGGACATCGGGAAGTTGAGCTGTGCTGGCTTGGATCGCGCAGCTATATGCACCAAAAATATGCCTCAGTCTATCAAAATATGCGAAAACTTGTGGACAGCGAATGCCTGGATGATCGGATGGATGAGCTGGTAAAGCAGGCGGATGTCATATTTACAGCAACACCGCAGGGATTTTTAGCTTCTGTGCTAAAAGAGGAGCATTTACAGCAGGCTAAAATCATTGATTTAAGTGCAGATTACCGCTTAAAAGATGTGAATGTTTATGAGCAGTGGTATGAGATCGTACACCAGTCACCGCAGTTTCTAAGCGAAGCGGTGTATGGGCTTTGCGAGCTTTACAGAGATCAGATTCGGGGGGCCAGGCTGGTTGCAAATCCAGGTTGTTATACGACATGTTCGATTTTGACGGCTTATCCGCTTGTTAAAGAAGGGCTCATTGATCCGGATACGCTTGTGATTGATGCAAAAAGCGGTACTTCCGGAGCAGGGCGGGGAGCCAAAACTGACAATTTATTTTGTGAGGTCAATGAAAATATGAAAGCGTATGGGGTTACAACACATAGGCATACGCCAGAAATTGAACAACAGCTTAGTGATGCAGCCGGACATGAGATAAAAATTAGCTTTACGCCGCACTTGGTACCGATGAACCGCGGAATTTTAGTGACACAGTATGCTTCTTTGATCAAAAAAGCAGACGGGAGCCTTCCATCTGAGGAAGAACTGCGTGCAGCTTATGAGAAATATTATGGACAGGAAAAATTTATTCGTTTGTTAGACCCAAATGTATATCCGCAGACAAAGTGGGTAGAAGGCAGTAACTATACAGATATTAATTTTAAAATTGATATGCGTACAGGCCGCGTAATTTTAATGGGCGCATTGGATAACTTAGTAAAAGGCGCAGCAGGACAGGCTGTGCAGAATATGAACCTGCTTTTTGGATTCCCGGAATCAGAGGGATTAGAACTGGTGCCAATGTTTCCATAAAATATTTTATGAAATATTTTATAAAAGGCCGGTTTAGAAAACAGAAAGGATCAGGCTGTCTGGTATACTGCGGACAGCCTATGGAAAATAACATGCAGCATAAAGTTCAAGTACAAGAGGTTCAAGTACAGGAAGTTCAAGTACAAGAAGTTAAAATAAATGAAGTTAAAATAAATGAGGATCAAATTCAAATAAGAGAAATGCGGATTGCAGATTACGATAACGTGTATGAGCTTTGGATGACGATCCGCGGATTTGGTATCCGTTCGATTGATGATTCTAGGGAAGGAGTGGCACGGTTTTTAACACGTAATCCTTCTACTAGCGTAGTGGCAACAGCGGGTGGCAAAATGATTGGAGCGATCCTTTGCGGGCATGACGGCAGACGAGGCTGCTTTTATCACGTATGCGTACACGAGGATTACAGAAAACAGGGAATTGGAAAAGCAATGGCAGTGTTTGCAATGAAGGCGCTGCAAAAAGAGCAGATTAATAAAGTATCGTTAATCGCATTTAAACAAAACGAGGTTGGGAATCATTTTTGGAAAAGTGTAGGCTGGACATTTCGGGATGATTTAAATTATTATGACTTTACACTCAATGACGCAAATATTACAAGATTTAATCAATAACGAAAAACAAAACGAAATACAAAACGAAAAACAAAATGAAATATAAAAACGAAAAATAAAACGAAAAACAAAATGAAATATAAAAACGAATTCAAAAAGAAAAACAAAACGAAATACAAAAAAGAAATATAAAAACGAATTCAAAAAGAAAAACAAATACGAAATATAAAAAGAAATATAAAAACGAATTCAAAAAGAAAAATAAATATGAAACTAAAAATGAAATTCAAAATGAAATTCAAACATAAAAGGCAAAAAATAGAAAGCGAATATAAAAAGCAAAATTAAATTACAGAAATAAGCAGATAAAAGGACAGTTACTGCATACAGAAAGGGGATATATACATGGAAGATCATATGATGGATGAGGTATTAAAAAAAGCGGCGGTGCTTGTCGAGGCACTTCCTTATATTCAGCGGTTTAACCGTAAGATTATTGTCGTAAAATACGGCGGCAGCGCAATGGCTGACGAGTCGTTAAAGCGCAGTGTGATAGAGGATGTGACATTGCTTAAATTGGTTGGGTTTAAGCCGATTATTGTACATGGCGGCGGAAAAGAAATCAGCAGCTGGGTGGAAAAATCTGGCATGGAGCCAAGATTTATTAATGGGCTGCGCGTGACAGACGCCCCGACAATGGAAATTGCGGAAATGGTTTTAAATAAAGTGAATAAGTCGCTCGTACAGTATGTAGAGCAGCTTGGCGTGCTGGCTGTTGGTGTCAGCGGAAAAGACGGCGGCATGTTAAAAGTAGAAAAAAAATATGCAGATGGTGAGGATATTGGCTTTGTAGGAAATGTCAAAGAAGTCAATCCAAAGATTTTGTATGATTTGCTGGAAAAAGATTTCCTGCCGATTGTAGCGCCAATTGGGTTAGACGATCAATACCAGACGTATAATATTAATGCAGATGATGCGGCATGTGCAATTGCGCGGGCAGTAGCTGCAGAAAAACTGGCATTTTTGACAGATATTGAGGGTGTCTATGAAGATCCAAATGACCGGAAAACGCTGATTTCTGAGCTTACGGTATCAGATGCCAGAAAATTGCTCTTGGGTGGATATATTGGCGGCGGCATGCTGCCAAAGCTGACAAATTGTATTGATGCGATCGAACATGGCGTATCCAGGGTACATATTTTAGATGGCAGGATTGCGCATTGTCTGTTGTTGGAAATCTTTACAAACAAAGGAATCGGCACTGCGATTTTAGGAGATAAGGAGATGAAATTTTATCATGAATAAACAAGAATATATTACGCAGGCAGAACAAACGCTGTTACATACATATCGTCGTTTTCCAGTGGTTTTTACACATGGAGAGGGTGTCTGCTTATATGATACACAAGAAAAGTCCTATCTGGACTTTGCAGCCGGAATTGGAGTGATGGCATTAGGCTATCACCAAAAGGAATACAGCGAGGCATTAAAAGCACAGGTAGATAAGCTGCTGCATACCTCAAACCTGTATTATAATATACCTGTGATTGAGGCATCGAAAAAGGCGCTGCGTGCAGCGCAGATGGACCGTATCTTTTTTACAAACAGCGGGACAGAGGCAATTGAGGGTGCAATCAAAGCAGCGAAAAAGTACGCTTATTCCAGGGATGGACATGCAGGGCATGAAATTATTGCGATGCACAATTCGTTTCATGGCAGAAGCCTGGGCGCATTGTCAGTAACTGGTAATGCACACTACCAAGAGCCGTTTGAACCCCTCTTAGAAGGCATCCGGTTTGCTGATTTTAATGATTTGGAAAGTGTCAAAAGCCAGATCACGGATCAGACTTGCGCAATTTTATTAGAAACGATCCAGGGAGAAGGAGGAATCTATCCGGCAACCCAGGAATTTTTGCAAGGGGTACGCACACTCTGCGACGAACAGGACATTTTGCTTATTTTAGATGAAATTCAGTGCGGTATGGGACGCAGCGGGGAAATGTTTGCATGGCAAAACTATGGGGTTAGGCCGGACATTATGGCAGTTGCAAAAGCCATTGGCGGCGGGATTCCAGTTGGCGCATTTTTAATGACGCAAAAGGTAGCGGATCAGTCTTTGGCGCCAGGGGATCACGGTACGACTTATGGCGGAAACCCACTTGCAGGGGCAGCTGTGAGTACGGTATTTGATTTGTTTGAAAGTATGCACCTTTTAGATCATGTCAGAGAGGTTGCCAAGTATTTAGAAACAAAGCTGGATACATTTGTGGAAAACTATAGCTTTATAAAAACGCGCCGGGGATGCGGGCTCATGCAGGGGCTTGTCTGTGAAAAAGACGTTGCACAGATAGCAGGTAAGGCGCTGGAAGAAGGGCTGATTGTCATTACCGCAGGCACAAATGTTATCCGTATGCTGCCGCCATTAGTCATTACAGAGGCGGACGTGGATGAAATGGTACAAAAGCTTACGCGGGTATTCGAAAGTCTGGACTAGAACAATTGGATAAAAAGAATTGGATAAAAAGAATTAGATAAAAAGAATTAGATAAAAAGAATTAGACAAAAAGAACTGGATAAAAAGAACTCGATAAGAAATCTTAAAGTAGAATTAAAAACCTCCATGTTCTCATAGTGTTTGACCGATGTGGCCAAACCTGTGAAAACAGGAGGCAAGAATCATATTTTTAGCAGCAAAGCATTTGCATGGCAGTGCCACAGAACAGGCACTGCTTATTTTTTAATTGCTGCGCGTTTGCGTAAAGTAGGATCTAAAATACGTTTGCGGATGCGCAGGCTCTTTGGCGTTACTTCAAGAAGCTCGTCCTTGTCAATAAAATCAAGCGCCTGCTCCAAACTTAAAATACGCGGCGGTGTCAGTGTCAATGCTTCATCAGCACTGGAAGAACGCGTATTTGTCAAATGCTTTTTCTTACATACGTTTAGCTCTATATCTTCTGTCTTGGAGCATATACCGACAATCATGCCGCCGTAGACCTTTTCACCTGCACCAATAAACAACTGGCCGCGTTCTTGCGCGCTGAACAGGCCGTAGGCCACAGAAACACCTGTTTCAAATGCAATCAAAGAACCTTGCTTGCGGTATTGGATATCTCCACGATACGTATCGTAACCGTCAAAAATAGTATTGATAATGCCATTGCCTTTTGTATCTGTCAAAAAGTCACCGCGGTATCCGATCAGGCCTCTGGAAGGGATGCGGAATTCCAAACGTGTGTAACCGCCGGAAATAGAGTGCATATTACGCATTTCCCCTTTGCGCTGGCTTAATTTATCTATTACAGCGCCAGTAAATTCATCTGGTACATCTACATAAGCAACTTCCATAGGCTCTAGTTGTTTTCCCTGCTCGGTTGTTTTGTACAAGACCTCTGCCTTGCTGACAGAAAATTCATAACCGTCACGGCGCATATTTTCAATTAAAACAGACAGATGCAGTTCACCGCGCCCGGATACTTTAAAGCAGTCGGTATCTTCTGTTTCTTCCACGCGGAGGCTGACGTCTGTATTTAATTCGCGAAACAAACGGTCGCGCAAGTGGCGGGAAGTGATATATTTTCCTTCCTGCCCGGCAAATGGACTGTCATTGACAAGAAAGTTCATAGATATCGTTGGCTCTGAAATTTTTTGGAACGGAATGGCAGCCGGATGCTCCGGCGCGCAAATCGTATCTCCGATATGGATATCAGCAATCCCGGAAATGGCTACAATAGAGCCAATGTCTGCTTGTTTAATATCGACTTTATTTAAACCGTCAAATTCATATAATTTGCTGATTTTAACCTTTTTTTGCTTGTCTGGATCATGATGATTGACAACAATGGCTTCTTGATTGACTTTTAAACAGCCGTTATCTACTTTGCCAATACCAATGCGGCCTACATATTCATTGTAGTCAATGGTACTGATAAGAACCTGGGTATTTTCATCCGGATCGCCTTCTGGAGCTGGAATGGATTCTATAATGGTTTCAAATAATGGCGTCATATCTTTTGGCGTATCATTTAAATCCCGGATCGCATACCCGTCTCTGGCAGAAGCATAGACAAACGGGCAGTCAAGCTGTTCGTCCGAAGCATCTAAATCCATAAACAGTTCCAACACTTCATCAATGACCTCGTCTGGCCGTGCTTCCGGCCGATCGATTTTATTAATACATACAATGACAGGGAGGTTTAGCTCAAGGGCTTTCATGAGTACAAATTTGGTCTGTGGCATAGCGCCTTCAAAAGCATCGACAACAAGTACGACGCCATTTACCATTTTTAAGACACGCTCAACCTCACCGCCAAAGTCCGCATGTCCAGGCGTGTCGATAATATTGATTTTTACATCTTTGTATAAGACTGCTGTATTTTTAGAAAGGATGGTAATCCCGCGTTCGCGTTCGATATCATTCGAATCCATGACACGTTCTTGTACTTCCTGGTTTGCACGGAATACGCCGCTTTGCTTTAACAATTCATCCACCAGAGTAGTCTTGCCATGGTCGACGTGGGCGATGATTGCAATATTGCGAACATCATCTCTTGTTATTTTCATAATTTAGAACCTTCTTTCTCTTTGAATTATATTTTTAGGACAAATTTCTATAAATCACTTGACATGATCCGTTTGCTTTTTTATGTTAGAGACAGTTTTTGCTATCATACATATTTTTTATGTGCGAAAGCGACTTTCTTATTTTATCATATTTTATTACAAGTGCAATGTTTTTCGATTCAGGAGTATTTAATTTGGGCAATCTGACAAAAAAATGCAAAGGAGGAAAGTGAAATATAGAAAAGTTTTTCGAATTTTTTGGAAATGTTATGTTATCGACATGAAATGAGATGTTTTTTAGTTACTGCATGGTAAATTCTGTTTTGTCAATAAGATAAGCTTTGCCTGATCGTTTCAGCAGGTCCGCGTGAGTGTTGTTCTAAATACGATGGCAGCAGAATACATTGGTAGTAGCTAAAATCAGCCAATCAGCAGGGCTGAAAATAGACCAGTTGGCAGCAAAAAAAGCTGCCACGTTTGAAAAGAGGAAGGGAGAAATAATTCATGGCAGATAAAATATTTGAAAACAATCAGGTAACTATTGCAGGAAAGATCGTATCCGAATTCCAATACAGCCACGAGGTATACGGTGAAGGATTTTACATGGTAGATGTATCGGTAAACAGGCTGAGCAATTTTGTGGATTATATTCCAGTGATGGTTTCTGAACGGCTCATTGACACGACACAAAATTACATAGGGCAGTATATCTATGTGATCGGCCAGTTCCGTTCATACAATCGTCATGAGGAAAAGAAGAACCGGCTGGTATTGTCCGTGTTTGCCAGAGAGATTAAGTTCGTGGAGGAAGAAGATGAGGACGTAAAGAGCAACCAGATTTTTTTAGACGGCTATATTTGCAAGGAGCCGATTTACCGCAAGACGCCATTAGGACGGGAGATCGCAGACTTACTCATTGCAGTCAACCGCTCTTATGGAAAGTCCGATTATATTCCATGTATTTGCTGGGGTAGGAACGCACGGTTTGCGTCTGGTTTTACCGTAGGCGCCCATGTGCAAATCTGGGGCCGGATACAGAGCCGTGAATATGTCAAAAAGCTGAATGAATTTGAAACAGAAAAGCGGGTTGCCTATGAAGTATCTGTCAGTAAAATTGAATACTTAGAGGATAAAAATTATTAATTTTTTATAGCTAAATTCATAAAAAAATATTACATTTTAATAAAATATTACGTAACTATTAGTTACTGTTCACACCAGGGATTTGCATTGACTGCAAAAGCCGTAAGAACGTGTATGCTCAGTCATGCGTGAATGCAGTCCTTTGCCGCAGGCAAACTTCCAATGGACTGCATTTACAGTTGGTGTAATGAGTGTATTTATTGTGGTTGCATTTTTGATAAAAATATGATATCTTAAAAAAATCTGAAACAGGTAGGATAAAGAACAGCTGATGGTATATTCATGTTCTAAAGGAGGATATTATGGATGCAGGCAGGGTTCAGATTTATTATGGAGAAGGCCGTGGAAAATCGACCGCTGCGCTAGGATGTGCATTGCAGGCAGCCAGTGTAGGCAAAAATGTATTTATCATTCAGTTTCTAAAAGGCAAAATGGAGGACGAATCCGCATTTTTACAGCGGCTGGAACCAGAAATTAAAGTATTCCATTTTGAAAAGTCTAATACGTGCTATGAGAAATTGTCAGAACAAGAAAGGCAGGAGGAAAATATCAACCTGAAAAATGGCGTAAACTTTGCCAGAAAAGTTCTGATGACTGCAGAATGCAGCATTTTAATCTTAGACGAATTGTTAGGAGTGATAGATAATGGCGTCATATCCAAAGAAGAAGCAAGGGCTTTATTCCAGGCAAAAACTGATGAAACACAGCTAATTGTAACAGGACGTGTGCTGCCGGATGATTTGCGCGGATACGCAGATGAAATTTATCAAATACGGTCGGAAAAGAAATAAAAGTAACTGCATTTATATCTGACCAGTTGACAGGCATGCAATACAGTGTTATAGTAGGTTATAATAAAAGTTGAATAAAGTGGATAGAGGTCGCGCGATTCATGAGTAGCGTATTGGATATGGCAGGCATAAGAGAAAATACGTAAAAGGGGAAAGCGCCGAAAAAATGAAGCGCCTGTGACTTTGTTTTTGGGCATGGAATGAATAACTTCATGACTGTCATCTGGAAAAGATGGGGTGCTATCGGAGAGAGATTTTTGATATAAACTATGAAAGCCGGCTCATCGGAGCCGGTTTTATTACGTCTATGCAGGCATTGCAGATGCGCATATGGCAAAATTTTGCATAAGATAATAAAAAGAATCAGGAGGAATCATATGGCTATTTTTAAGGGTGCAGGTGTAGCAATTGTCACACCGATGAAAGAAAACTTGGACGTAAACTATGATAAACTGGAACAATTGGTGGATGAACAAATTGCAGGCGGTACGGATGCAATTATTATTACTGGGACGACTGGGGAATCATCTACAATGACAGAGGCGGAGCATCTGGATGTTATCCGTGCCTGCATTGAATTTGCAAGACACCGGGTGCCTGTGATTGCATGCACTGGTTCGAATTGTACAAAGACAGCCGTCTATTTATCACAAGAGGCAGAAAAAGCAGGCGCTGACGGGCTGCTTGTTGTAACGCCGTATTATAATAAAGCAACGCAGCAGGGGCTGATTGCACATTATACACAAATCGCTACTGCTGTAAAGACACCAATTATTATGTATAACGTACCAAGCAGGACAGGGTGTAATCTATTGCCGGAAACAGTTGCAAGCCTTTATAAAAATGTGGAAAATATCGTAAGATCGGAAGAGCGTCGTGTAGGGAAAGAGTGTG
>CANDJR010000081.1 GCA_947385105.1 uncultured Eubacterium sp. | reverse complement strand
AAGGCAATTTTAGATGAATTTTTGCATGTTACTGAGAACGGAGTGAACAGTAACCATATCTGATGCCAAATATGCAAACGTTAAGGAAAAGCATACACATGAGCATAGTTTTTATAGTAAGGAGTATGTATGAGCAAGAAGAACACAAAACATAAAAAACAAAAACGGCAGTCTATGATGTCTAGGGTAAAAAAATCCCATTCCCAGCAAAATGAGGAAAGCAGCAGCTATAACTTCCAGCTTGTCGGCGCCTTTTTTTGCGATTTTTTCTATTATATATGGCAGGTGCTGAAGTGGACGATTTTAGTTGGGCTGATTAGTACAGCAGTGGTATCCTTGGTCTTGTTCCTGCGGTTTGGGGATACGTATAAAAGTTATGTCAAAGAAGCAGATGAGGTTGTAGAAAGCAGCCAGGCAGAAGATTTTCGCATGGATGAGATTACTTATATTTATGCACAGGATGGGGAGCAGCTTGCTTCGCTGTCATCTGGAAACGGCAGATCGAGTTACCTAAAGTACAAAGATATTCCAAAGGATGCTGTCAATGCATTTATTGCCATAGAAGACCGCAGCTTTTGGAACAACATTGGTATTGACGTCAAGGGCATCTTGCGAGTGATTAAGGATGCGATTACTTCTGGCGGAGACAGTTTGGCAGGAGCGAGTACGATTACACAGCAGCTGTCCCGGACAATCTATTTGACAAGAGATGTCTCGATTAAACGTAAAATAAAAGAAATGATGATTGCGATCCGTCTGACAAAAAAATATACGAAAGAAGAAATTATGGAGTTTTATATCAATACAGCATGTTTCAGCAACGGCATCTACGGTTTAGAGGCAGCTGCAAAAGCATTTTTTGGGCAAAGCGCGCAGGAACTTACTTTATCGCAGACGGCATATTTATGCGCGATACCAAACCGGCCGGAATATTTTAATCCATATAAGTATCCAAAACGTGCACTTGCGCGCAGGGATAAGATTTTAGAGGATATGTATGAGGAAGGATATTTGACAATGAGCGCGTATGAAGGGGCGTTACAGGAAACAATTCAGATCAAAGAAGCTACGGCAGAGTTCTATAATTATGAGACAACGTATGCAGTCGCTTGCGCTGTCGAATATCTGATGCAGCTGCATGGGTTTGAATTCCGCTATGAATTTTCTGACGAGGAAGATTACCAGGCGTACCAGGAGTCTTATGAATCAGCTTACAATTTAGAGAAAACAAATCTTTATGCAAACGGCTACCGGATTACGACCAGCCTGCAGACAGATACGCAGCGGGCGCTTCAGCAGGCGCTGGACAACAATCTGGCATTTGCAACGCAGACAGATCCACAGACAAATATTTTTGAGCTGCAGGGCGCTGTGACTGCAATTGATAATGCAACGGGCAAGGTTATTGCTGCTGTGGGCGGGCGTTCGCAGGAAAACCTGGTAAATGTATATAGCCTAAACCGTGCTTACCAAAGCTACCGTCAGCCAGGAAGCGCAATTAAGCCGCTTGTGGTCTATACGCCGGCACTGATGTCTGGGTATACGCCGGATTCGACAGTATATGATATTGATGTAGAAGCAGCACAGCAGCCAGGTGTAAAAGTATCGGATCTAAGCGGCCCTTCTATGACGCTGCGCAGTGCAGTGGAACAGAGTAAAAATGGTGTGGCTTACTCAGTATTTAATGATTTGGGGCCTGCATATGGTTTAGAATGTGTGAAAAATATGAAGTTTGATAAAATCGTACCATCAGATTATACGCTTTCAGCAGCACTTGGCGGGCTGACTTATGGCGTGACAACCGTGCAGATGGCAAGCGGCTACAGTACGCTAGTAAACGGAGGAGAATACAGAAATCCGTCTTGTATCGTGTCGTTTAAGGACAGCGATGGCAAAGAGCTCTACCAGGAAGAAGAAGCAGAAACTGTATATGGGCAGGAGGCTTCTTATACGATGCTGGATATTTTAAAAGGTGTTTTAACAAATGGAACGGCAAAAAGCATGGGATGGGCCGAGGAATCCAATCTTGCTGCTGCCGGAAAGACAGGCACGACAAATGACAGTAAAGACGGCTGGTTTTGCGGCGTCACACCCTATTATTCTGTGGCAGTTTGGATCGGCTATGATACGCCGCGTACACTGGAAAGCTTATATGGAGGCTCTTATCCGGCAAGTGTTTGGAAAGATGCCATGCTGTATTTGACCAAGGGAATGGCGGAGATTGATTTTGCAGGAAGCAATTAACAAGAAGCAATGAAATAAAAAATCTTTTTAAAAGCCGCCTTGCCAATCTTTTATTTTGTGTTACAATGTATAACGGAAAAGAATTTGAAATAAGCGCGTAAGCGCTTATTTCAGCTGGAAACAGAAGCTAAAAACAAGAGAGATGATAGAATGGAGGTAAAAAATGTATCTTACATGCTTAGATTTAGAAGGTGTACTCGTACCGGAAATTTGGATCGCTTTTGCAAAGGCAAGCGGCATCCCTGAGTTGACAAGGACGACCAGGGACGAGCCGGACTACCATAAGCTGATGGACTGGCGGCTTGGTATTTTAAAAGAGCATGGCCTGGGGTTAAAGGAAATCCAGCAGACAATTGCTACGATTGATCCGATTCCAGGAGCAAAGGAGTTTTTAGATGAACTTCGCTCCATGACGCAGGTCATTATTATTAGCGATACGTTTGAACAATTCGCAAAACCACTGATGCAAAAGCTGGGGTGGCCGACTATTTTTTGCAACACATTAGAAGTAGCAGCAGACGGAACAATTACCGGATTTAAGATGCGTGTCGAAAATCCGAAATATGCGACAGTAAAAGCATTACAGACGATTGGCTTTGAAACGATTGCCAGTGGGGACAGCTTTAATGACCTTGGTATGATTGAAGCCAGCAAAGCAGGATTTTTATTTAAGAGCACGCCTCAGATCAAAGAGGCAAATCCGCATTTGCCGGCGTTTGAAACGTACGGGGAACTTTTAGCAGCAATCAAGCAGGCAATGAAAGACTGAAACAGGCAGTATCTTGTTAAGAATGGTAAGAAAGGAAGTGGGACAGATTGCTAAAGACATTAGGGAGTTATATCAGGGAGTTTAAAAAGGATTCTCTGATGACACCGCTCTTTATGATTCTAGAGGTATTTATGGAAATGATTATACCGGTTTTAATGGCGTCCATCATTGACGATGGCGTAGAAAAAGGTGACATTAACCATATTTATTTCATGGGTATATGGATGGTTGCAGCCGCTTTTATCGGGCTGCTTGCAGGCGTGATGGGCGGTAATTATGGGGCGCGCGCTTCGGCAGGGTTTGCTAGAAACCTGCGGGAAGGGATGTATGTGAATATCCAGGATTATTCGTTTGAAAACATTGACAAATTTTCTACAGCCGGGTTAATTACCAGACTAACGACAGATGTAACGAATTTGCAGAATTCGTTTCAAATGATTCTGCGTATGTGTGTGCGTGCACCGTTTTCCCTGATTACTGCTATGATCATGTCCTATTTTATTTCCGCAAAGCTGGCAAGCATTTATTTGGTGGCAGTCATTGTATTAGGCGGATTTTTGGCATTGATTACAGTGAATGCGTATAAGTATTTCAGTGCTGTATTTGAAAAATATGATGAATTAAATGCAAGCGTGCAGGAAAATATCGCGGCGATTCGTGTCGTAAAAGCGTATGTGCGGGAAGACTATGAGATCAGCAAGTTCAAAAAAGCGTGCGGCAATCTTTATCTGATGTTTATCAAAGCAGAAAGTATTGTCGCATACAATGCCCCGGCTATGATGCTGACAGTATATAGCTGTATTTTGGGGATTAGCTGGCTGGGCGCTAAGATTATTATATCAACAAATGCCACAGAGCTTGAAACAGGCGATCTGATGAGTCTTCTTACGTATTGTATGAATATTTTAATGAGCCTGATGATGCTGTCTATGGCGTTTGTCATGATTACAATGAGTTCTGCAAGTGCAAAGCGTATTGTAGAGGTATTAAATGAAAAAAGTACGCTGAAAAATCCGCCGCAGCCGGTTATGGCTGTCCCAGACGGAAGTATCCGCTTTGAACACGTGTCTTTTTCCTATAAAAAGAGCAGTGGAGATCCGGTTTTATCGGATATTAACTTAGATATCCGCGCTGGAGAGACAATTGGAATCATTGGTGGTACGGGCAGCTCCAAATCCAGTCTGGTAAGCCTGGTAAGCCGCTTGTATGATGTGACAGAAGGATGTGTGAAAGTAGGCGGCAAAGATGTCAGAAGCTATGATATCGAGACGCTTCGAAACGAAGTATCTGTCGTGCTGCAAAAAAACGTCCTCTTTTCCGGCACAGTTTACGAAAACCTGCGCTGGGGAGATTTGCAGGCGAGTGAGGAAGAATGCCAGCGGGCTTGCCGGTTAGCATGTGCAGATGAGTTTATCAAAGCTATGCCAAATGGGTATGACACATATATTGAACAGGGCGGAACAAATGTGTCCGGCGGGCAAAAGCAGCGTCTGTGTATTGCCAGAGCATTGCTTAAGAAGCCGAAAATACTTATTTTAGATGATTCAACCAGTGCAGTAGACACTGCTACAGATGCAAAAATCCGCCAGGCATTTGCACAGGAAATCCCTGGCACGACAAAGCTGATTATTGCACAACGCATTTCATCGATTCAGCATGCAGACCGCATCATTGTCTTAGAGGAAGGAAAAGTCAATGGGTTTGGCACGCATGAACAGCTGCTGGAAGAAAATGACATTTACCGTGAAGTCTACGAGTCTCAGACAGGCGGCGGCGGGGATTTTGATGAAAACCACGAGGATACGCCAGGAAAGGATGGAGGTGACAGGTAATGGCAGAAAATGCAAAACACGTAGGCGGCCCTAACCAGGGCAAAAGACCGCGTCCAAAAGTAAAAAATCCAGGCAAAATCATAAAGCGCCTGATGGCATATATTATGAAGGATTATGCGTTGGCTGTCATTCTTGTACTCATTTGTATTATCTATACAGCGTTTGCCAATGTACAAGGAACGCTGTTTATGCAAGAGTTGATCGATGGATATATCCGGCCGCTGTTAAAAAGCGGCTCGCTAGATTTCAACGGGTTAACAAATGCGATTTGCCGCGTGGCTTTTTTTTATGGTTTGGCAATCGTTGCTGTTTTTGCGCAGACAAAAATTATGATTTATGTCAGCCAAGGCACGCTGAAGCATTTGCGCAATGATTTGTTTTCGCATATGGAAAAACTGCCAATCAGTTACTTTGACAGCCATCCGCACGGCGATATTATGTCTGTTTATACGAATGATACCGACACGCTGCGCCAGATGATCAGCCAAAGCCTTCCGCAGCTGTTTTCCAGCATGATATCTATTGTCAGTGTGTTAGGCAGTATGATTTATCTGAATGTCCCTCTGACAGCGCTGACTCTTTTTATGGTTGCAGTCATGCTGTTTATGACGAAAAAGCTGGCAGGGTTAAGCAGCCGCTATTTCCTCGCGCAGCAGAGTGACTTAGGAAAAGTTAACGGTTATATTGAGGAGATGATGGAAGGGCAAAAGGTAGTCAAAGTTTTTTGCCATGAACAAACAGCCATTGCTGATTTTAAAAAGCTCAATGACCAGCTGTTTGACAGCGCATACCAGGCAAACCGCTTCGCGAATATTTTAATGCCAGTGATTGTGCAGCTGGGGAATATTAGTTACGTACTGTGTGCGATTGTGGGCGGCATTTTGGCAATGAACGGTGCAGGCAGCTTTACAGTCGGCGCTCTGGCAAGCTTTTTATCCTTTAATAAGAGCTTTAACCAGCCAATCAGCCAGGTGAGTATGCAGTTAAACGCTGTGATTATGGCAATTGCCGGTGCAGAGCGGGTATTTCAATTATTAGATGAAACGCAGGAGACAGACACAGGCTATGTGACTTTGGTGAATGCGAAAAAGGAAAACGGGCAGATTGTTGAAGCAGCGCAAAATGAACGGACGGGTTTATGGGCATGGAAACATCCGCATCAGCAAGATGGGACCGTGACTTACCAGGAATTAACCGGGGACGTTGTGTTTGATGATGTGGATTTTGGATATGTGCCGGAAAAAATCGTGCTGCATAATGTTGACTTGTATGCAACACCAGGGCAAAAAATCGCATTTGTCGGATCAACGGGAGCTGGAAAAACGACGATTACGAACTTAATCAACCGTTTTTACGATATACAGGATGGAAAGATCCGCTATGATGGAATAAATATCAATAAAATTAAAAAAGACGATCTGCGTCATTCTCTTGGGATTGTACTGCAAGATACACATTTATTTACAGCAACGGTAATGGATAATATCCGTTATGGCAAGCTGGATGCAACTGACGAAGAAGTGATCGCGGCAGCGCAGCTTGCAAATGCAGACGGCTTTATCCGCCATCTGCCGGATGGATATCAGACCGTGCTGACAGGGGATGGTGCCAACTTAAGCCAGGGCCAGCGCCAGTTATTGGCAATTGCCAGGGCAGCAGTGGCGGATCCGCCGGTGCTCATCTTAGATGAAGCGACAAGTTCTATTGATACACGTACAGAAAAAATTGTGCAGGACGGCATGGATAAGCTGATGCGCGGAAGGACAACATTTGTCATTGCACACAGGCTGTCTACCGTCCGCAACAGTGACTGTATTATGGTTTTAGAGCAAGGACGTGTCATCGAGCGCGGCAGCCATGAGAAATTGATGGAGGAGCATGGAAAATATTACCAGCTTTATACGGGCAATATTGTGTCAAGCTAAAGCTATGACATAATATTGCAGGAGCAGTTTTTTAGTTACTGTTCACATATAAGAAAATGCTTCAGGAGTGCAAAAATTCCATTGCCGAAGGCGATTTTAGATGAATTTTTGCATGTTACTGAGAATGGAGTGAACAGTAACGTTTTTTACGCAGAAAAGGAGTGGTCATTATGGCAATGGAAGCATATCAGGCAGCAAATAAGCTTGCACAGAAAGCGTATCGGTCTGCGGTGAACCATGGGGAATATCCGTATCTGCAGTCTTTGGATGACTTTCTTCCATATGAAAAGACGGCAGGAGAACAATACATTGGTGTCATCGAGATCCCGCTGCATTTAGTTGTTGGCACAAAGACAGCAGGCAGGCAAAATTCGTTTGCCAATAATTTTATGCCGCTTTTAGGGGAAGAATCCGAATTTGCACGCAAATGGGCGGATTTGTATGAATCGCAGCTGGAAGAAGGAGTGCGTGATCCAATTGTGGCATATGAGTATATGCACCGTTTTTATGTGCTGGAGGGCAATAAACGTGTCAGTGTGCTAAAAAGCCTTAAGGCAGTAAAGATCAGTGCAAAAGTGACCAGAATCCTTCCAAAGAAGACGGATGAACTGCAAAATAAAATCTATTATGAATTTATGGATTTTTATGACGACACAGCCATCTATGATATTTGGTTTTCCCAGCAAGGCTCTTATGATAAGCTGATCCGTTACTACGGCTATCAAAAAGGCCAGACATGGGAGGCGGAAGATAGGACAGCGCTTCGAAGTGATTTTCGCTGTTTCCGTAAAGAATATAAAGCAAAAGGCGCAGATAAGATTAATATTACGTCAGGGGACGCTTTTTTAGCTTATATCGACATTTTCCCTGCATGGCAGTTAAAGACATTATCGTCTGAAGAAATTCGTCAAAATTTAACGAAAATGTGGGATGAGTTTTTAACGCTTGCACAAAATAAGTCTATGAAAATCCTGTTAGAGCCGCAGCAGAATGAAAAACCAAAGGCACCTAGCGGGCTGACGCTCTTAAGCAGATTTCTCGGCGCAGATGCAAAGCAGTTAAAAATAGCGTTTATTTATGAAAAGTCCGTGGATGACTCTGCCTGGAATTATGCACACGAAATGGGACGGATGCATTTAGAGCAGGTGTTTGGAGATAAAGTGCATACATCGATTTATGAGCATGCAGAGTATACGGACAATTCTGAGGATATTTTAGAAGCAGCGATTCGTGACGGCAACAAAATTATTTTTACGATTGCTGCACAGCTGGCAAATGCAAGCGTCAAAGCAGCAGTCAAGCATCCGGATATTAAGATTTTAAATTGCTCGACAAATTCTACGTATCGGGCAATCCGTACGTATTACTGCCGGATGTATGAAAGTAAATTTTTGCTTGGCTTAATGGCTGGGGCATTATCAGAGACAAATGAGCTTGGTTATGTGGCAAATTATCCGATTTATAGTTCAATTGCGGATATTAATGCTTTTGCATTAGGCGCGCAGATGGTAAATCCACGCGCAGTCGTATATCTGCGCTGGAGTTCTGTCATAGGAGACGAAGAAAAAGGATGGCCGCAAAGCGTTCATCTTATCTCAGATAAGGACTGGATTAATCCGGAGCATCCGACGAGAAAATATGGTTTATACAGGCGTTATCCTGATAACCGGATTGAAAATATTGCAGCTTCGATTTGCCATTGGGGAAAACTATATGAGCTTTTGATCCGCAGTATTTTACAAAATACATGGAAGGTGGATGACGAAAAAAATAAAAACCGCGCTTTAAATTACTGGTGGGGCATTTCTGCAGGCGTATTGGAAATCGTATGCTCGCAAAAGCTTCCGGATGGTACGAAACTTTTAATTGATACGTTTACAGAAAGTATACGGCGCAATGAATTCAGTCCGTTTGAGTGTACGCTGACAGCGCAGGATGGGACTGTCACAAATGAAGCAAAAAACTGGATGAAACCAGAGAATATTTTTAAAATGAATTATCTGGCTAATAATGTAGAGGGAAGAATTCCGAAAATGGATGAGCTAAAGGATGATGCCAAAGAGTTCGTCCGTTTACAAGGAGGACTCTAAATGAAACTATTACTATTGGCGGATATAGAATGTAAGGCATTGTGGGATTATTACAAAAAGGAGGAGCTGGAGGGGGTCGATTTGATCCTCTCCTGCGGAGACCTGAGTGCAGAGTATTTGTCGTTTATTGCGACAATGACGCAGGCTCCGGTACTTTATGTGCATGGCAACCATGATACAAAATACAATCGGCGCGGGCCGGATGGATGTATCTGTATTGACGACAGTATTTATCAGTATAAAGGGCTGCGGATACTTGGGCTTGGTGGTTCTATGCGTTATAAACAGGGCGACTGGCAGTATACAGAAAGCCAGATGCGCGCAAGGGTAAGGAAACTGCGGCTTTCTTTATGGCGAAATAAAGGATTTGATATTTTGCTGACTCATGCACCAGCGCAGGGACTGCATGATGGTGAAGATTTACCGCATCAGGGGTTTGGTGTGTTTTTAAATTTATTGGACAAGTATGAACCGTCCTTTTTTGTGCACGGACATGTGCATTTAAATTATGGCCGCAATCATATCAGGGAAGATATGTATAAGGACACGCGGGTTATTAATGCGTTTGAACGCTATTTAATTGAAGTCCCGGAAGACAAATTGGGACAGTGTGTGAAAAAGCACAGACATAAAATGAAAGCAGGTCAAAACATCAAACAGGAAATCGAAAAAAACCTGCAGATCAATGAAGTTGAAAATAAGGCAGATAAGCTGGCAACATAAAACACAGCGATCTGCAAAATATAAAATATAGGGCTTGGTCATATCATAATTTTTGATATGCCCAGGCCCTATTTCTTTACAGAATACAGATAGGATGCATATCTTTTTGAAAAATGCAAATACTGGTAGAGAATTAGAAAAAACGAAAAAAGGATAGGAGCATATGGAAAAACAAGCAACCAGGAAGGCACGGGTAAACCAAATGGACAAGATCACAACCAAAAAGTCCGTCCATCCAGTGTCTGCCAAGCTTGGCCAAAATAAGCAAATATTGCAGCAGCTAATGGGTGAGAGTGCAGATATTAAAATGCGGGAAATGATTTTGGGCAAGGATCAAGTACGGTGTTTGGCAGCATATATTGAGATTACCGCAGGCTCTTTGGCATTTGAAAATTCACTTGTAGGGCGCTTATTAAACGATCTTGCAGATTTGCCTGCAGAAAAGATTTATGAATCATTAGCGCAAAACGGACAGGGGCTTTGTGATGTCACGCCGTTTGAAAATGTAGAAGATGCCGTGCAGTATGGGATGCTGACGGGAGACGTTATATTATTTATCGACGGATTTACAAGCGCTTTAAAAATTCCAGATAAAGGATACCCTAATTTAGGGGTGACAAAACCGGAATCCGAAAAGGTAATCCGCGGCTCGCAGGAAGGATTTGCAGATTCTGTAAAAGTCAATACAGCGCTCATTCGAAAGCGGATACGCTCGACAAAAGTGCGTGTCAAGGAAGTAAAGACAGGGCTTTATTCACATACGAATATCGATTTGGTCTATATGGAAGGACTTGTGTATCCTTCTTTATTAGAGGAAATTGAAAAACGGCTGGACGCATATACCATAGACGGGGTGTTTGACAGCGGGATGGTCGAGCAGCTGGCAGAGGAAAAGTGGTATTCCCCGTTTCCGCAGTTTCAGACGACGCAGCGTCCAGATCGTGCGGCGATTGCTATTTTAGAAGGACGGGTTGTATTATTGTGTGATAATTCGCCGTCTGCGCTGATTTTGCCGACGGATTACAATTCACTCTTAAAGACAAGCGATGATTATTTTAACCGGTTTGAAATCGCATCCTTTGAGCGCATGATCCGGTATGCAGCGGCTGCATTTGCACTGATCTTACCAGCCCTTTATTTGGCTGTTACGAATTTTCATACACAGATACTGCCTACCTCTTTGCTCCTTTCGTTTGCGGCTGCCAGGCAGGGCGTTCCATTTCCGGCAGTCGTAGAAGTCATTTTGATGGAGCTTTCGTTTGAGCTGCTGCGGGAGGCAGGTGTGCGTCTGCCCGGAGCAATGGGCAATACGATTGGCATTGTAGGCGGACTAATTATTGGGCAGGCAGCGGTAGAGGCCAATCTGGTCAGCCCGATTGTTGTAATCGTAGTAGCGTTTACCGCGCTTTGCTCCTTTGCAGTACCCAATGAAGAACTGGCAACAGCATTCCGTATTTTAAAGTTTTATATGATTGCATGTTCTGCCTGGCTTGGTCTGTTTGGGTTTTTAGTATCAGCACTTAGTATTTTGATTCATTTGGCAGGGCTGAAAAGCTTTGGCATTCCGTATCTGATGCCGTTCGTAGCGGCTGACTTAACAGATTATGAGGATGAACGCGACAGCCTGATACGCTATCCGATGGCAATGATGCGCAAACGTCCGATTTATGCGAAAAGAGGGCAGCGTACGCGTCTGACATTTGGGACAAAAAAGGAAAAAGGGAAGGAACAATAAGCGTGTTTTCCAAAAATAATAAAATATCGTCACGCCAGATAAAGCGGCTGCTTATTTTTGACCTGTTTAGCGCCAGTTCCCTGCTGCTGCCTGCACAGCTGGCAAGATCAGACGGCGGTATCGGGGTATGGAGTATTTTAACAGGGATGGTTTTGGGCTTTTTGTATTTGTGGATGCTTTCCTTTATTGGGACAAAGGTGCAGCAGGATTATTTTGCTTTTTTGCAGGAAGGCTGGGGCAGCTTATTTGCGAGAATCTTTTATTTGTGCTATGCAGCGATAGGTATTGTGACTTGTGCATGGAGTGCAAAGCTGCTTTCGGATTTGGTATGCAGCACGCTGCTTGAAAATAAGGAATTTATGCCTGTTCTGTTTTTGATTATGCTGCTGGCATTTTATGGCGGAATGGTAGGATTGGAAGTCAGGGCACGCATTTATGAAATTTTATTTTGGATTTTGGCAGCTCCTTTGATTATCATGATACTTCTTTGTGTGCGCCAGGTGCGTACAGAACAGTGGTTTCCGCTTTGGCAGCGTTTGGACCAGGAAAGCTTGGGCGGGTTTTTAAGCGGTGCATGGCAGTGCTTTGCTACATTTTTACCGTTGTCATTTTTGTTGTTTTTAATTCCACATGTACAGGAAAAGAAAAAATCCGCCCGTGCAGCGGCAGCAGCTCTTTGTATCAGCGGATTGGCATTGGCAGTTATTTATTTGGTTTTGATCGGTATTTTTGGCAGCACAGCGTTAACAGTTGAACAATATCCGATTATTACGTTAATGGGTATGGTAAAAATTCCAGGGGATTTTATCAAACGGCTGGATGCCGTTATGGTCGGCGTATGGTTTTTTACTTTATATGCATTAATCGCAGCTTCTCTGTATTATGGTGTAACAATTGCATACAGGGCTTTTCAAAAAAAACCTGTATCGCAAAATGAAAATGTCCCATTGGCCAAAAGCCATAAATGGTATTTTTGCGCAATGACACTGATCGTTTTTGGGATTGCCTATTTGTTTCACCAATCACCCTATTTGGAAGAACTTGCTGGAGAATTGCTCTATCTTGGCGGAATGCCATTTATTGTATTTGTCCCTGTCCTGTCATTGGCGCTGCGCTGGCTGCGCGGGCAGGGCGGGAAAAAAAAGCAGGGCATGGGAAAAAAGGCAGTACTGCTTGCAGCTTTTGTGCTGGCAATCACGCAGATGAGCGGGTGTGCAGGGACAGAACTGGAAAATAAGAGCTTTCCTTTAGCTGTATTAATCGAAGCGCAAAAAAATCAATATAAAGTCTGCTATCTGTCGCAAAATTTAGCAGAGGTGGCAGACGAACAGGCGGATGGAAAAAACACAACAGCTGCCAGTGCAAACGGCAGTACCTATTATGAGACACAACATCTATTTGAAAAAAATAACAGGTGCCAGCTGGACTTGTCACATACAAAAGCGTTGATTTTTCAACAAGATGTTCTTACAAACGGGGAATTTGATATCTTTTTAGATACGATGCGCTCACAAAATACGTATGCAAGAAATACGTTAGTCTATTTTGCAGAAAACGAAATGGACAAGCTGGCAAAATTAAACGATACGTTAGAAATTCCGTTAGGCAGCTATTTAGAGCAGATGACGGAAAATGAACAGGATATTGACAAACAGGCAGTCGTGACGCTGGGCGTACTTTTAAATGAACAAAAAAACAAAAACCGTACGATTTTAGTTCCTGTACTTGCGCAGGCAGACAGCTTGCCGCTGATTCAGTCGTATGTTGTGCTGCAGGACTTTGTACAGACTGGCCAGATAAGCGTCAAAGAAGCGGAGTTTTATTATTTGATGGAAAACCGCCTTCAGCAGATGGACTTGCAGATAGAGCGCGGCGCACAAGTGCATTTGTCAAATATTCAGTGTAAACGCTCGTTTCAGGCAGAATATGGCAAAGTGACGCAGCAGCTTTCCATTACAGCAGATGCAGAGCAGGTTACAGGCTCTGTCTTACGAAAAGATATTGAGAAACAAATAGCTGAAAATCTTCTCTTTCTATGTCAATACCTAAAAGAACAAGACCAGACAGACATTACGGACAGCTACTACAGCCTGGCAAAGAATGCGCCAAACATTTACCAGCTTTATGAAGGGCAGGCAGAGCAATACCGAAACCATCTGACTTATCAAGTCAGTGTGAAGATCCGTATGCTGTAAGCGTCTTGAAAACACAGGATACACGTATGGCTTGCCATACGTGTTCTTACTGTTCACATCTTTGGTGCTCACAGTAACCTTTTTGTTTGTAAGATGGATTTGACATAAACCTATTGCCACACTGTGAAAATTGTTGTATGATAGACAAAATGCGCAGGCTGCGTGACAAAGATTTGTTGCATGAAAACAAATGAACGCGAAGAGGGGAAGACATGACAAAGGAAATCTTATTAAAAATCAGCGGGTTACAGTTTACAGCGGACAATGAAGATTCAAATGAGCCGGATCCAGTGGAAATTATTGCACCAGGGGAATATTATTTTAAAAATGGAAAGCATTATATTATATACGATGAATATA
>CANDJR010000080.1 GCA_947385105.1 uncultured Eubacterium sp. | reverse complement strand
AAAAGCAGAGCAACAAGCACAAATACAAATAAAAGAAGTACAACAAGCACAAACAGAAGAAGTACAAGAACAAATAGAACTTAAACAAGCAGAAGAAGTACAAGAACCAATAAAACAAGAGAAAGTAGAAGAAGTACAAGAACAAACAAAAATAGAACAAGCACAAACAGAAGAAGTACAAGAACAAACAAAAATAGAACAAGAACAAATACAAATAACTCAAATAGAAACAGAACAAGCACAAACAAAAATAAAACAAACAGAAGTAGTACAAACAGAAGCGGATACAGAACAGGAAGAAAGTATCCAGACTAAAAAAAAGAAACAACAGGATAAACAGCGTGCTGCATTAAAAGGCAGGCAAGCGCAAAAAAAAGGAAAACGAGAAAAAAAAGGACAGAAAGAAAAACAGTATAAAGAAAAACAGCATAAAGAAAAACGGCACAAACAAAAAAGGGGAGATACAGCCCATACATCAAAAGCGCAGGATTCTAAAAGCCAGGCAACATCTTTCCGTCAAAAAATACAGGCTTTGCGAAAGGAATTGGCAGATATTCAAAATCACAATGCGCTCAAGCATTTATGGAGGGAAATTTGTTATATACTTCGCAATTATAAGCCGAAGAAACTGCAGGCTGACCTTGCATTTTCTTGTGCAGATCCGGCCTTGACAGGTGAAATCGTAGGTGTTTTAAGCTGGCTGCCGCTGATCTACCGCTATCCTTGCCAGATTTTTCCAGATTTTTCATCCACAAAGTTTTATTTGGAAGGAAGTGTACAGGCAAAGGGGAAAGTAACGGTCTGCTTTTTTGTGCGAAGTACCTTGCGTTTGTTCCGTGACAAGGATTTTATGCGGCTTGTACGCAAAATAACGGGGCGAGAGAAAAAAACAGAATCAAATCAGACAGAATCAAAATAACCCGTTTGGGAAGAATAACTAGCAAAGCAAAACAAAGTTTATGATAAGAAGCATATAATTGGTATGGTTCAGATAAAAAGAATGCAGACAAACTGAAAAATTAGGAGGAAAAACATATGTCAGACAATAGTTTTAGTACAACTGTCGCGTCCTTATTTAAAGGGATGGAAAGCTTTATGACAACCAAGACGGTAGTAGGGGATGCTGTCCATATTGGCGATACAATTATCCTGCCGCTTGTAGATGTCACCTTTGGTGTTGGAGCCGGTGCCTTTTCCGGTGAAAATAAAAACAATGGCGGAGGCGGTATGGGTGGAAAAATCGCGCCTAGCGCTGTACTGGTAATTCAAAATGGCACGACAAAGCTTGTGAATGTGAAAAACCAGGATGGCATTACAAAGATATTGGATATGGTGCCGGATTTTGTAAATAAATTTACATCCAAAGGAACCGGCGCAGAAGTAGATGCAGAAGCACAGACAAAGGCAGCACAGGTTCTGGAAGGGCAGTTGGAACAATCTGTCCCGGATAAGCCGGGAATATAAACGATTTGTCAGAAAGTCTCCCAAAAGCAGGCAGAACCAAAAGACAGTAAAATCTCAAAACAGAAAAGCGTATGAAACATTTAGGAGACACATCAAAAAAATTAGATGTGTCTCCTAAAATTTGCTTTACTTTTATAAATTTTGTTTCCCAAACTTCACTTCTTAAAATGAAAGCACAATTACTTTCCGCAGAAAAAATTATAACCACAAATAAGCAGCAGGCAGATAATGACAATTTCCATCCAGGTTTCTGGGATCAGCATCATGAGCACCATGCCGACTGCAGTCCAAAACATTGCAAATCCACATATCTTTTTCATATAACCACTTCGATTCTTCAAGACTCAGATAGCGGGTACTTGAGTAAATCACTTGTATCTTACTGTATTATATGAAAGAAGTACTGCCTTCATCCATAAAAAGTTTATAAAGTCCCTAAAAAGCAATATAGCTGGTGGGGATACCACCAGCTATATACTCGTATTATTTGTATTTGCTTATTGAAAAATATACATACGCATTTTTAATAATGGGCTATCATCCCATTTGAAACTATGCCCTTTCGACCTTGCCAGATCTTAAGCAGGAAGTACAAACATATTGTCTTTTTGTAGCTCCATTAACTTTACATCTGACAGATTTAATATTAGACTTAAACATTCTATTGGATCTTCTGTGTGAATGACTCACATTGTTTCCAAACAGAACGCCTTTTCCGCAGACTGCACATTTAGCCATACTAGCACCTCCTTATACAAACTTAAGTCCCACAACATCTTTGACACAATGCTGTTTGCTCGTCCGTTACAAAAGATATATTCTACGAACTCACAACATAGTATATCTTAGCAGATATAGAGGAAGAATGCAAGAGAAAATTTCATAAATTTCCAATTTCTTAGGAACTTTTGGAGAAAGGCTGTCAAATCGTCTTTTTTTGCAAGGAAAATTTGCAAACGGATTGAAAAAGTTGTGTAAATTTTCAAAATGATAAAATTATAGTTTTCTTTTTGCTAAAAAACGGGTATAATAACACCTAACTAGTTTTTTTAGGAAGATTGGAGGTATGCGAATGAAAGGGCAGTTCGAAAATGAGTACGGCAGGGTCGTCATTGGAAATGATGTGATTGCAACGTATGCAGGATCTGTTGCAGTGGAATGCTTTGGAATTGTAGGCATGGCGGCAGTCAATATGAAAGATGGCATTGTAAAATTATTGAAAAAGGATTATCTTACTCATGGGATTACGGTTGTTGTAAATGAAGGCAATGAGATCGTAATTGATTTTCATGTAATTATATCGTATGGCGTAAGTATCAGTACAGTTTCTGACAATTTAATAGATACCGTGAAATATCGGGTAGAAGAGTTCACAGGGATGCATATCAAAAAGATTAATATTTTTGTTGAAGGTGTACGTGTGATTGATTAAGGAGGATTTGGAAGTGGAAATCAATTCGGTAAAGGCAATGACAGCAATCGATGCGACTGTTTTGTCGAAGATGTTTTTAAACGGCGCAAAAAATCTGGAATTAAAAAAGGAATGGATTAATGAACTGAACGTATTTCCTGTCCCGGATGGTGATACTGGTACAAATATGACGATGACAATTATGTCAGCAGCAAAAGAAGTCAGTGCGCTAAGCAAGCCGGATATGGCATCCATTGCGAAAGCAATTTCATCTGGTTCACTGCGTGGTGCAAGAGGCAATTCTGGCGTTATCCTATCCCAGCTTTTCCGTGGCTTTACAAAGGTGATTGCAAAAGAAAAAGTAATTACTGTCCCAGTATTGGCCGCTGCTTTGCAAAAAGCAGTAGAGACGGCGTATAAAGCTGTTATGAAGCCAAAAGAAGGCACGATTTTGACGGTAGCAAGAGGCAGCGCAGATAAAGCGGCAGAGCTTGCAGAAGAAACGGATGATTTGGTATATTTTATTGATGAGGTGATCAAAGAAGCAGAGCTTGTGTTAAAAAAGACGCCGGATATGCTGCCAGTTTTAAAACAGGCCGGCGTGGTGGATTCTGGCGGACAAGGGCTTGTTGTAATTATGCAGGGCGCACTGCTGGCTTTGCTTGGAAAAGAAATTGAAACAGATTCAGATATAGATTCGTTAAAAGGCGATGCTACGGCTTCTGGCAGTATTACAAAGATTTCAGCACAGGCAGAGGCGGATATTAAATTTGGCTATTGTACGGAATTTATTATAGTGCTGAATCAACCGTTTTCAGAGAAAAAAGAACGCAACTACAAAACGTTTTTGGAATCTATTGGTGACTCGATTGTAGTGGTAGCTGACGATGAAATCGTAAAGACCCATGTACATACCAATGATCCAGGACTTGCCATCCAGGAAGCATTGACGCATGGATCTTTAAGCAAAATTAAAATTGATAATATGCGTGAGGAACATCAGGAGCGCTTGCATTTGAATGCACAAAAGGCCGCAGGCAGTACGGATACTACAGACGACAGCAAACAGGCACCAGAGGAGACTGCTATGCAGCATAAAGATGCAGCATTTATTGTAATCTCTGCCGGAGCCGGATTAAGTGAGATATTCAGCGGACTTGGCGCAGACTTTATCATCGAAGGCGGCCAAACGATGAACCCAAGCACAGAAGATATTTTAAATGCGATTTCAAAGGTTGATGCAGATCATATATTTTTACTTCCAAATAATAAAAATATTATCCTGGCTGCAAACCAGGCATCCAGCTTATGTGAAGATAAAAAAGTGCACGTCATTCCAACAAAGACGATTCCACAGGGAATTACGGCAATGATTAATTATATTCCAGACCGTCCGGCAGAAGAAAATACGGCACGCATGACCGAAGAAATTGCAAATGTCAAGACAGGCCAGGTAACGTATGCAGTCCGTGATACGATGATTGATGGCAAAGAAATCAAACAGGACGACTATATGGGAATCGGGGACGATACGATACTTGCAGTTGGAAAGGACTTAAAAGAAGTGACAATTGCTATGGCAGATGCCATGATTACACAAGATACTGCAATTGTTAGTATCTATTATGGAGAAGACATAGAGCAGGCAGCAGCAGATGCCATTGCACAAGAACTTCTGGAAAAGCATGATGAGCTGGAGGTAGAGGTTCAGTACGGCGGACAGCCGATTTATTACTATTTGCTTTCGGTAGAGTAATTGGAGGATCTCATGGAGCTTACAACGTCCATCCGCAGCCTCAAAGGGGTTGGTGCAAAAACAGAGCAGCTGTTCCAAAAGGCAGGAATTTTTACTGTAGGTGATCTATTGCTTCGTTTCCCAAAATCTTATACGAAGTTTCCAGAACCTGTAGAAATTAACAATGCGCAGGTGGGAACAGGGGAAAAGCAGGCAGTCATTTTGCGGGTAGAAAATCCTGTGCTGGTCAAAAGCACCCGCATGATGCAAATCGCAGTAATCAATGGCAGACATAGCGGCGTGAAAATGGAATTTTTGTGGTTTCGTATGCCATATATGAAAAGTGTGTTAAAAAACGGAGAGACTTTTATTTTATATGGTATCGTGCAGGATAAAAGCGGGCTGCCTTCTATGGAACAGCCAGTTGTGTATACGCCCAAACAGTATGAAGCGATTGCCAATTCCCTGCAGCCAGTCTATGGGCTCACAGCAGGGCTTACAAACAACTTGTATAAAAAGGTGCTGAGCCAAATACTTTGCCAGCCGGACTTGCTGGAAGAATACCTGCCAGAATCTGTTCGTCAAACAGGTGAACTTTGGTCCTATGCAGATGCTGTAATGCAAATCCATTTTCCAGATAGTATGGATGCATTAGCCAAAGCACGCAGGCGTTTGGTTTATGATGAGTTTTTTATCTTTTTGCTTGCAGTCTGCCAGCAAAAAGAGCAGGTGCAAAAAATAGATAATTTATATCCTATGCAGATAAAAGATGCGCTTTTGCCGCTTTTTGAAAAACTGCCTTATCAGCTTACGAATGCGCAGATGCGGGTAATAGACGAAATACAGCAGGATATGTATGGGCATACAGTCATGCAGCGGCTGATTCAGGGAGATGTTGGATCTGGAAAGACGATTGTCGCATTTTTTGCAATGTATCTGGCAGCAGCAAACGGTTATCAGTCTGCGCTTATGGCGCCAACCGAAGTGCTTGCAAAGCAGCATTATGAAACATTTGTCCAATACAGCGCATTATTTGGCATACAAATACATGTAATATTACTAACTGGATCAATGGGCGCAAGGCAAAAACGCCATGCATATGACAGAATGCAGCTTTATGCAGATGCTATGATCATAGGTACGCATGCGCTTATCCAAGAGCGTGCAGTTTATGATAATCTTGCTTTAGTCGTTACAGACGAGCAGCATCGGTTTGGCGTGCGACAGCGCGAGATCTTTGCGTTAAAAGGGCAAAGCCCGCATATCCTTGTGATGAGCGCAACGCCTATTCCGCGGACACTTGCCATTATTTTATATGGTGATTTAGACATTTCTGTCATTGATGAAGTGCCTGCCAAACGTCTTCCGATTAAAAATTGTGTTGTTGACAGATCCTTTCGGCCAAAGGCATATGAGTTTATCAGACAGGAGGTTGCAGCCGGACATCAGGCATATGTGATTTGTCCTTTTGTCGAAGCCAGCGAGACATTAGATGGTGAAAATGTTATCGATTATAGTGAACAGTTAAAGCAGGCACTGCCAAAAGAGATTTCCGTAGGCATTTTGCATGGCAGGATGCAGGCAGATTTAAAAAATAAGGTGATGGAGGCATTTGCAGCAAATGAAATCCAAGTACTTGTGTCTACGACTGTCGTGGAAGTAGGCGTGGATGTCCCAAATGCAACTGTCATAATGATTGAGGATGCGCAGCGGTTTGGGCTGGCACAGCTCCACCAGCTGCGTGGGCGTGTCGGGCGCGGCACTGCGCAGTCTTACTGTATTTTAATGGATACATCGAATGCAAAAGGGACAAGAAAGCGTCTGGAGGTGCTAAAGCAGACAAACGACGGATTTAAAATTGCAAGCGAAGACTTAAAATTACGCGGGCCAGGCGATTTTTTTGGTATTCGCCAAAGCGGAGATATGGAATTTCAACTGGCGGATATTTATCAGGATGCGGGTGTTTTGCAGCAGGTATCAAAACAAGTGCAGCAAATTCTTGCCATGGATCATGATCTGCAGCTGCCGGAGCATGAGCCATTAAAGCAAAAGATGTTGCAGTATACAAAAAACCAGATGGATCGTATTCCTTTGTAATAATAAAAGCAAAAAGAACAAAGACCGGTATACCAGGATATTTCCAGGCAGATCAGTCTTTGTTCTTCGTTGCATTTGTTAAGAACTAGACAGTTTCTGTGTCATGTTCCTAACCAGACAGCTTTCATTTGGCTGTAATAGTTACTGTTCGCCAGATTCGCCAGCCATCTGTTTTTCCTGGGCTTCAATCATCTTTTTCACCATATAACCGCCCACGGAACCATTTTGACGGGAAGTTAAATCACCGTTGTAGCCTTGCTTTAAAGGAACGCCGAGTTCTTCTGCGACCTCATACTTAAAACGGTTTAAAGCTCCTTTTGCCTCTGGTACTGCGTTCTGATTATTAGAATGATTACTCATAGTTAATTGCCTCCTTTATCTTGCGTGTTTGTTTGTAAACGCCTGCATAAGGCCGGGCAATTTCCTGCCCGCTTCATGCCTTTGCTGTTTGTTTACAAAGATATTATGTCCGGATAAAAAAATGTTACACTGGTGATTGTTGTATAGAATGGAAGATGGTGGAAATTATTCATCATCAAAGAATAGGAGGTTACTATGGCTTTTGATGGAATTGTAATTGCAGGGCTTGTATCAGAGCTTCAGCATACAATACAAAATGCACGTATTTCAAAAATTGCGCAGCCGGAAAAGGACGCGCTGCTGCTTACACTGAAAGGAGAAAATGGGCAAAAGCGCTTGTTTTTATCTGCAAGCGCCTCTTTGCCGTTAATTTATCTGACACCGGATAATAAACCAAGCCCGATGACTGCGCCTAATTTTTGCATGCTGCTGCGAAAGCATATTGCAAACGGACGTATCGTTAAAATCTGGCAGCCTGATATGGAACGGATTATTCATTTTGAAATCGAACATTTCGATGAGCTTGGTGATATTCGTCAAAAAACGCTGACCATTGAACTTATGGGAAAGCACAGCAATCTTATTTTTACGGATGAAAATAAGACGATGATTGACAGTATTAAACATGTATCTGCGCAGGTTAGCTCTGTTCGTGAAGTGCTTCCTGGCAGAACTTATTTTATCCCAACACAGGGAAAATTAAATCCTTGTTTAACGACACCAGAAGAATTTCAAAAAATATTAGAAAAGCCAGCGCCAGCTGCCAAAGCAATCTATACCGCGTTTACCGGAATCAGCCCATGTATTGCCAATGAGATATGTTTTCGTGCAGGTCTTGATGCGGATGCATCGACCGCAAGCTTTACCAAAGAGGAAAAAATACATCTTAGCAACCAGTTCTTTTGGCTGATGCAGGATGTAAAGGAAGAAAAATTTTCGCCTAATATGATAAGCAAAGCGGGCAAGCCTATGGAGTTTTCTTCTGTGGAATTGACACAGTATGGGAATCTGGAATGTGAAAAAGAAGAATCCATGTCACTGATTTTGGAGCACTATTATGCGGCAAAGGACAGCTATACGCGCATCCGGCAAAAATCGGTCGACTTAAGGAAAATCGTCTCTACCGTCTTAGAACGAAATCATAAAAAGTACCAGCTGCAGTGCAGGCAGCTGCAGGATACGCAAAAACGTGAAAAATATAAATTATACGGCGAACTGCTGCATACGTATGGTTATGGGGCAAAAGAAGGCGACAAAGAATTAGAAGCACTTAATTATTATACAAATGAAATGATTAAAATTCCGCTGGATCCAACGCTGGCTCCATTGGAAAATGCGAATAAATATTTTGAAAAATATAACAAATTAAAACGGACAAATGAAGCGTTATCTAAATTAACGCTGGAAACAAAAGCGGAAATCGAGCATTTAGAATCTATCGCTACTTCTTTGAATATTGCCCAAGGAGAAGACGACCTTGTGCAAATCAAAGAAGAACTCATTGATTATGGCTATATCCGAAGAAAAGGAAGTGCGAAAAAGCAAAAAGTAAAAAGCAAGCCGTTTCATTATATTTCTTCTGATGGGTTTCATATGTATGTAGGGAAAAATAATTACCAAAACGAAGAACTGACTTTTAAGCTTGCAAATGGCGGTGACTGGTGGTTTCATGCAAAAAAAATACCAGGTTCCCATGTGATTGTTAAAACAAACGGCGCAGATTTGCCGGACCGGACGTTTGAAGAAGCTGCCCGGCTGGCAGGCTATTATTCCAAAGGCCGCGATGCACAAAAAGTAGAAATTGACTATTTGCAGCGCAAAAATGTAAAGAAGCCAAACGGCGCAGCACCAGGATTTGTTGTTTACTATACAAATTATTCGATGGCAATCCAGCCGGATATTACAGGAATTGAGGCCGTGCAGGAAGAAGCGCGCTAGAGTGAACACCTATGATGTTCACAGTAACTGCAAGCAGTCCATTCGAAGTTTGCCTGCGGCAAAGGACTGCATGCACACATGGCTGAGCATACACGTTCTTACGGGTTTTGCATGGACTTCTATTTTTCTGAAATACAAATTTTTCGAATATTAAATTGACTATTAAATGCGAATTGTCTATAATAAGTATATCTATGCACAGTATATATTGAACAAAAGATTTAGCGAGGAATTTGACCAGTGGATTCTGGCTGGAGGCATAATTTATTATGATAAGTAGCATGACAGGATTTGGCAGATATGAGGCTGTCAAAGATAAAATGAAGATTTCTGTGGAAATGAAGTCTGTAAACCATAGATATCTGGATATTAATATTAAAATACCAAAAAAGCTCAGCGCCTTTGAAAGTAATATCCGTACGATTTTAAAAAAATATATCCAACGCGGAAAAGTGGATGTTTTTGTCACATATGAAGATTATTCAGAAGCAAGCTGTGCATTAAAGTATAACGAAACACTTGCCAGGGAATATATAAAGTATTTTCATCAGATTGCAGATACGTTTCAATTGGAAAATACGTTGGACGCTGCAACACTTGCCAGGTTTCCGGAAATATTTACAATGGAGGAGCAGGACGCTGATCAAACAGCGATTCTTGAGGTGTTGGATCTTGCGGTTCACCATGCTGCCGCGCAGTTTGTAAGTTCGCGTGCAGAAGAAGGCGAAAACCTGAAAAACGATATGCTTGGCAAGTTAGAAGCTATGCAAAAGGACGTAGATTTTATCGAAGCACACATACCGCAGAGCATTGCTGCATACCGCGAAAGGCTCACAGCTAAGGTAAAAGAACTGTTAGAAGAAAAGCAGTTTGATGACAGCAGGATTGCAGCAGAGGTGACGCTTTATGCAGATAAAATTTGTGTAGATGAGGAAACCGTGCGCCTGCGCAGCCATATCGAGGCTGTAAAGTCTGCGCTTGCAGCAGGAGGCAGTGTAGGCAGAAAGCTGGATTTTATTGCACAGGAAATGAACCGTGAGGCAAATACGATTTTGTCAAAAGCAAGTGACCTTGCGGTTTCTGATGCAGGGATTGAATTAAAGACTTCCATAGAAAAAATCAGGGAGCAAATACAAAATATCGAATAACCAGTTTGTATCAAAATTGGCGAACATAGAGGTGTGCATGTGGCAAGGTTAATGAATATTGGATTTGGGAATGTCGTTAATACGGATAAAATCCTGTGCATTATTACACCGGATTCTGCACCCGCAAAACGCCAAATACAGCGGGCAAAGGAAGAAAACCGTCTGATTGACGCTACCCAGGGGCGGCGTACAAGAGCCGTGATTTTTACTGCAAATGATATGCTGATTATATCCGCCCTTCAGCCTGATACGCTTGCCGGGCGGTTTGGCGCAGATGACAGGGTAGGGGAAGTGTGAATGTGAAAGGAGCAAACATAGTATGATACATCCGTCTTATGTAGAATTAATGCAGGTCGTAAACAATGATACAACAGTGATTGGGGAGGAACCGGTCGTTAACAGCCGTTATTCTATCGTGATTGCTGCAGCAAAACGTGCACGGCAAATCATCGGAGGGGATGAACCAATGATTGGGAAAGCGGCTGGAAGAAAGCCTTTGTCGATTGCAGTCCAGGAGCTTTATGAGAAAAAGGTAAAAATCATGAGTGAGGACGATTTTTACGACGACGAGACTGCAGGTGAGCATTACGAAACAGAGTAGAGGTTGTGCAGCTGCACAACCTTTTGTATATAAACTGTTGAAAACTCCTTTTCCACGGAGAGCAGTGTTTGAACGATAGTTATTATTTACGGGTCAAAAACACGTACTGGCTGTGCGGCCGTGAATCGTAACGAACGATAAGGGGAATGCGGAAATGAATTTATTTTTTGTGTCGCTAGGATGCGACAAAAATCTTGTCGACTCTGAGTTTATGCTTGGTATGCTGAAGGAAGATGGATTGACAATTACGAATGATGAAACAGAGGCAGATGTGATTGTTGTAAATACCTGCTGCTTTATCCACGATGCAAAAGAAGAAAGCGTAAATACAATTTTGGAGATGGCGGAATATAAAAAAAGCGGGAACTGCAAAGCACTCTTTGTAACTGGGTGCCTGGCACAGCGCTATCAGGAGGAAATCCGCACGGAAATACCAGAGGTAGATGCTGTCCTTGGCACGAATTCCTATGCAGCGGTAAAAGAAGCATTGCACACTGTCTTAGGTGGAAATACGTATGAAAGCTTTCTGCCATTGGATTCGTTGCCAAAGATGACAGCAAAGCGCATTGTAACAACAGGCGGCCATTATGCTTATTTAAAAATTGCAGAAGGCTGCGACAAACACTGCACATATTGTATTATCCCATCGATCCGGGGCAGCTATCGGAGTGTACCGATAGAGTCTTTGATTGCACAGGCAGAAGCTTTAGCTGCAGACGGCGTCAAAGAGCTGATTTTAGTTGCACAAGAGACAACGCTCTATGGCGTGGACTTATATGGAGAAAAGTCACTGCCTCGTTTATTAGATTCCTTAAACCGTATTCCGCAGCTTTCCTGGATCCGCATTTTATATTGTTATCCGGAAGAAATTGATGAGCAGCTGATTGCAGCTATGAAACGGAACCAGAAAGTGTGTCATTATTTGGATATGCCGATCCAGCATGCAAATGACGAAATACTGCGACGGATGGGCCGTCGTACGAATCAACAAGCACTGCGTGAGACAGTTGCAAGGCTGCGGGAAGAAATACCGGATATTTGCCTTCGTACCACGCTTATTTGCGGGTTTCCAGGAGAGACACAGGCACAGCATGAGGAATTAATGCGGTTTGTAAATGAAATGGAATTTGACCGTTTAGGGGCGTTTACGTACTCCAGGGAGGAAGGCACACCGGCAGCAGAATTTCCAGATCAAATAGAGGAAGAAACAAAGCTCTGCTGGCAGGAAGAAGTGATGGAATTAGAGCAGGAAATCATTTTTGATCAGGCTGAAGCTATGCGTGATCAGACGATCTGGGTTTTTGTAGAAGGAAAGCTGGCGGACGAAAACGTGTATGTAGCCAGATCTTACCGGGATGCCCCAGATATTGACGGTTATGTGTTTTTGTCATCTGATACCGAACTAATGACAGGAGATTTTGTACAGGCCCGCATTACAGGGGCGATGGATTACGACTTGACGGCAAAGCTGGTCCCACTGCAGGCAGAGGCGGACGGGAATGAGGAGGGAGCCTATGAATTTACCGAATAAATTAACAATGTTTCGCGTCTTGTTAATTCCATTTTTTGTGTTTTTCCTCTTAGCACCATATTTTCCGCAAAATGGGAAATATATTGCAGCTGTAATTTTTGTAGCTGCAAGCCTGACAGATTTTTTAGATGGAAAAATTGCCCGCAAATATAATTTAGTTACTAATTTTGGCAAATTTATGGACCCATTGGCAGATAAACTGCTTGTGTGTTCAGCGCTTGTCTGCCTTGTGAGCACAGGGCAGCTTGCGGCATGGATTGTCTTAATTATTATAGCCAGGGAATTTATTATCAGCGGGTTTCGTTTAATTGCAGCAGAGCAGCAGATTGTCATTGCTGCCAGTTATTGGGGAAAATTTAAGACAACCTTTCAAATGATTATGATCATCATTTTGATATTGGATCTTGATAACCAGATAGTTCAGATGCTTGGTACCATATTTACATACCTTGCCCTTGCTTTGACAGTTATTTCGCTCCTGGATTATTTGTATAAAAACTGGGCGGTTTTAAAAGACCATCAGGAAGCATAAAAGCATAAGGGAAAGGCAAATAAGGAAACCATACAGATGGAAGGGAAGAAAAATGGGACAAAGCTTTGAAAAGGAACATACACTGGAAGAACGGATTGCCGGCTGCTTAATCAAGAAAGGGCTTACTGTGGCAACCGCAGAATCCTGTACCGGCGGGCTGCTGGCAGGACGGCTGATCAATGCCGCAGGCATATCTGCTGTCTATCAGGAAGGTTATATTACGTACTCAAATGAAGCAAAAGAAAAGCTGCTGCATGTATCGCATGATACACTAAAAACTTACGGCGCAGTGAGCACACAGACAGCAAAAGAGATGGCAATTGGAGCAGCAAAAGCAGCCAATGCAAATGTAGCGCTTGCTACTACAGGGATTGCGGGCCCAGATGGCGGTACGATAGAAAAGCCAGTAGGGCTTGTATATATCAGCTGTTATGTCAACGATGTTACTGTAGTAGAGGAGCATATTTTTGCCGGAGAACGCTCACAGGTGCGTAACATGGCGGTAGAAGCCGCTTTGCAGCTTGCAGAGCAAATGATAGAGACGATCTAATGATAGAGACAATCTAATGAACCAGACAGGAGAAAGCAGATGAGGATTATTGCCGGAACAGCCAGAAGCCTGCCGCTGAAATCTATCGAGGGCAGTCAGACAAGACCAACCACAGACCGAATCAAAGAAACTTTGTTTAATGTGCTGCAGTTTGGGATTGCAGACAGTTATTTTTTGGATTTATTTGCAGGCAGCGGGCAGATTGGGTTAGAAGCAGTCAGCAGAGGGGCAGCATATGCAGTATTTGCAGAAAGCAGTAAAAAAGCATGCGCCTGTATTAGGGAAAATATTACTTTTACTGGCTTTGAAAAGCAGACAAAGCTGATGCAGATGGAGGCGCTTTGTGCATTGCGTACGTTAGAGGGCCACTATACTTTTGATTATATTTTTATGGATCCGCCGTATGGACAGGGGCAGGAACAGGCGGTTTTGACATACCTGGCGCAGTCAAAGCTATGCAAACCAGAGACTGTCATTATTGCAGAGGCATCCTTAGATACTGATTTTTCTTATGCAGGCGCCCTTGGATTTCAAATAAAGAAAGAGAAAATGTATAAGACAAATAAACATCTGTTTTTTACAAAAGAGGTCTTAATATGAAACGAGCAATCTATCCGGGCAGCTTTGATCCGGTAACAAATGGACACCTTGATATGATAGAACGCTCTGCGAAGCTGGTGGATGAGCTAGTCGTTGGCGTGTTAAACAACAGATCAAAAAATGCATTGTTTTCTGTGGATGAACGTGTTAGTATGTTAAAAGAGCTTACTACACAATTTCCAAATGTATGCATTGATT
>CANDJR010000079.1 GCA_947385105.1 uncultured Eubacterium sp. | reverse complement strand
ATACTCCATCCATATTTTTCTATTCCTCTCTTATAATTGATGTTATCCTGACTGCATAATCATCTCCCGAAACACCAGGCAGCGCTGTGAACTTTTTCTTGTTACCAACATAAATACCTAGTTCATCTTCCACTTTTGTATCCAGGCGAATAATATCGCCCACCTGCAATCCAGAAAAATCACTAATTGAAAATGAACTATGCCCTAACACTGCTTTTACAGGAATCGGCGCTTTCTCCAATATATTTTCTACCATATCTGTATAAGATATTTCTTCCTTATCCTGCTGACTGGAATACCAAAACTTTGTATTCAATTTATCCATAACTGTATCGAGTGTAATATAAGGCAGACACACATTCATAAGCCCTTCTACATCACCGATTTTCATATTAATCGTGACGATTGCAATCATTTCACTCGGAGAAATAATCTGTGCGAACTGCGAATTTGTTTCAATCCGCTCCAAACGAGGTGATAGCTCCACAACATTTTTCCAAGGTTCGCGGAGTAAATTCACACAGACCGTCAAGAGTCTTTCAATAATTAATAATTCAATCTCAGAAAAATCACGTGTCTTTTTCAACGGTTCACCCATACCGCCAAGCATCCTGTCTACCATGGCATAACCAACATTCGTTGCCATTTCTAACAAAATCGTACCTTTCAAAGGCGCTAAGTTTACAACCCCTAAAAGCATTGGATTTGAAAGTGAATTCGCAAATTCAGAGTAAGTGACTGCTTCTGAGTTCATCACTTCTACCTGTATATTTTTACGCAAATATACTGGCAGATTCGTAGATAATAGCCGCCCATAATGTTCAAAAATAATCTCAAGCGTTCGAAGATGCTCTTTTGAAAACTTTGACGGTCTTGCAAAATCGTAATTCTTGACTGGTTTTTCCTTTGTATCCTTCATTTCATCTACATCAACCTCGCCACTACTTAAGGCTTTCAGTAGATCATCTATCTCATTTTGAGACAGAACATCAGCCATGAATCCTCACCACCTGTCATTTTATTTGTCATTCGTTACTGCAACATCGTTACTGATAATTTCCATTAATTGTAACTGCAACGATGAAATCAGAATCGAACAATTCTTGCATCTGTTCCAGCATTTCCTCACGAAGTTTATCCTGTCCTTCTGATGTAATTACTTCTTCGTACATATACTTCATAAAAGTACTTGCAGCAATTTCCTTTAATAAATCAATTCTATCCTGAATCAAAGGCTGCATTTTTGCATAATCATCATCTTTCGTATTTAAAGAAATCGATACATTTGCAACTGCATAATGTAACTCCTTATCACCTGGCGTATTCTTTAAATTAAAGGTTGCAGCTTCATTTGCTGTAATAGAAACCATTTCCATTTGGTCTACTGGAATTGTATTCATATTATACACTTTGCCGCTGTCAAGTTCCAAGTCAATCGCAGTACAAACCTTTGTGATTAATTCATTTGACTGTTTCGTAGCCGGCACCAGCGTAATCATAATAACTGCAGATAATACTACATTTACAAATACCAACGCCATAATCAATACAGACATTAAATTCTTTTTCATCTGTCTTACCATCCTTCACTAATTATTATCTGAATTATAAGAATTAAATAATTTAATCTCAACCCTGCGGTTTTGTGCACGCCCTTTTGCTGTTGCATTATCTGCAATTGGCACATAATCCCCTCTGCCAGAGGATTTAATATGTGCTGGGTTTAAGTTCGTTGTCGAACGGAGATAATCAGCTACGGATAATGCACGGTACATAGACAGAACATTATTATCTGCGAACCTGGCATTATGAACTGGCACATTGTCCGTATGTCCTTCGATTTCTATCATATGCTTTGGAAATCGTTTTAAAATCGTCCCAATTTTATTAATTAACGGATAGGCATTCTCGGATAAATCAGAAGAACCTGAAGCAAACAAAATTGCCCCATTTAAAGTCATTGTAACATACTGGCCATTAAAATCTACATTGACCATATCCTGAATCCCATTCTTTTTTAACATCCGTTCTACTTGACTCGCAATTCGTTCAGACTCCAGCAGTTCTTCTGCTTCCATCATCTCACGCGCTTCTTCTTCTGTCATTTCAGTTGGTTCTGTTGTCTCTGGACCCGTTACGCCTTCTTCAACGCCATCCCCACTTTCTGAACCATCCTCAACGGAATAGCCGTCATCCGGCTGATCATTTGCTCCGTCGTTATCCGCAGCTGTTTTAATGATGTTCTTTTCATCTGAATCTGACTTTCCGTCTCCGGAAGTCGTTGCTTTTGGATTGAAATACACATCGTACTTCTGAAGCTGGTTAATACCAGCAGACACCATCTTACCATCACCAACCGATGCGCCACCACCACGTAAAATACTATATTGGCTTTGCAAGGATGCAATGAGTGATTCAAATTTTTCTTCATCTACTGTCGACATAGAAAACAAAAGTACGAAAAAGCACAACAGCAGATTCATCAAATCACTAAAAGTGGCCATCCACGCAGGCGATCCTTGTGGCGGATCATCTTGCTTTTTCTTTGCCATTATGCTTCACCACCTTCTCTACCTGGGCCAGAGCTGTTTAAATCATCACGAACCTTTGGCGCCAGGAATGATTTCAGCTTTTCTTCGATGACACGTGGGTTTTCACCTGCTTGAATCGAAAGCAGTCCCTCTACTGTGATTTCCTTGATCATCATTTCCATATCGTTATTTACTTTTAATTTTGATGCAGTCGGGTTACACAACCAGTTTGCAATCAGAGAACCATATAATGTAGTCAACAAAGCGACTGCCATATTCGGACCAATTGTAGCAGAATCTGTTAAGTTCTTCAACATGTTTACCAGACCGATTAAGGTACCGATCATACCCCATGCAGGACCTAACTCTGCCCATTTCTCATAAAATCCAATTGTCTGCTTATGTCTTGCTTCTATACAAGTCAAATCTGTTTCCATAATACCGCGAACGAGCTCTGGATCTGTACCATCGACAACGAGCATAATTCCTTTTTTTAAGAATTCGTCCTCAATTCCATTTGCTGCTTCTTCCAAAGCCAGAAGACCTTCTTTTCTAGCAATATTCGAAAGATTAATAATATTTCTGATTGCTTCACCAGCATCTGCTTTTGGTTCTTTAAAAGAAAGCGCAATCGCTTTAAAGGAATTGATAACATTTGACAATTTGTTACAAGCTAATACACCAGAAACAGAACCGCCAATTGTAATAATAACTGAAGGTACGTCCACAAAATTTAGCAGAACGAGAAAATTAAATCCCATCGTCTCTTTATCGAATGTAATACCAAATATAACCATGACTACACCGATTACCATACCTAATATAGATGCTATATCCACTTTTTTCACCTACCAATAATTTTTTCTCTTGTATAACATTCCTTATGTACTGTCGACAGCCTTTACGCGGTTTTCCTATTTTCCGACATTATCTTGTATTTCCGGCTGTTTTTGGAATATTAAACAATCATTTAGAATTTCTTTCTTATATAATATTACTAGATTTTGTATCTCTTGTCTACTTTCTTTTACAATTATTTTTTTTCCAGATAAAAAGGAAATAACTGTATCCGGCGTACTTTCCACAAATTCAATTTGCTCTGCATTTATCATAAGCTTTGTCCCATTGAGCCTAGTCACTTCTATCATGGCTGTACCCTCCCCGCGTATCACAAGACATTACCAGGGACAGCAGTATAAAATTTATACTGCTATTCCTGGCTGGCTTTTAATTGTAATCTGGCTGATGTCTAGAAATCAAGTATCCTTAACTTTTTTATCTCTTAAGGTTTACTAATTCCTCTAAGATACTGTCAGAAGTTGAAATTACTCTGGAGTTTGCCTGATATCCACGCTGTGTTGTAATCATTTGTGTAAATTCAGTAGCCAAATCTACATTGGACATTTCCAAAGTACCTGCATTAATCGTAGAGCCATCAGAATTGATTTCCTCGCCAATACCGTCAAAATCACCGGAGTTCATTGTTGAGCGGAAACAGTTATCACCAATACTTTCCAAGCCCGATGCATTCGCAAACCTTGCAACCGGAATCTGACCTACCAGTGATGTGTTGCCATTGCTGTATGATGCAAAGACCATACCGCTGCTGTCTACGGAAAGCCCAATCATCGTACCAACTTTTTTACCAGTGCCTTCGCCGCTGCCATTGCCATTTACTAAACCTGCTGTGGAAGTACCGCCATTTGCCAGATTTTTTAAAGCCGAGAAATCAATCTGGATATCTGTAAACGGGTTTTCTTCTGTAGCCATCAGTGAAAGCTTCAATGTCTGTGTTGTATTGCCGTTTTGTCCAATATAGTTTAACGTACCATCCGCCGTAGAAAAGCTTAATTTAAAACCATCTTCTGACGGAGTTACAATCTTAAAGCTGCCGTCTCCTTCCACAAAGCGGATTTCCAAATCCTCTGGAAGCTGGGATGTAAAAATATCCAATCCATTCGCCTGTGCAGCATCGATGGTCAAATACGCCTGGTTCATATAATCATTTAACGTATAAGTCCGTACTGCACCGCCGTCTTCGATACTATTTAAAATATCAACAGCTGCCTGCGTATCATCTCCTACCGCAGCAAAAGAGATTGTATTATCCTCGCCGTTTACCTGCAATTCAATATTATCTGTCGTCAATCCATCAAAACCCAAAGTTGGGAACGTAGATTTCAGCTGATCTATTTGGCTGGAATTTAGTTTATAATGCGTAATCTTATCCTCGCCAGGGTTTGGATCCACTCTGGTTGATTTTTCCAGCTGATTTAAATCTACCCATTTTTGCGCAATATCCATTGCTGTAATTTTTTGATACATATTTGTGAATTCATCTGGCGGTGTTACTGCACCAGTGTCATCCACTGTACCGCCAAATAACACAGCAAACTGTGGCTGGGAGGCATATGTATCTGTAACATCTGCTCCACTGCTGTCACGCACACGCACTGTCGTGCCTTCTATCATCCCTGTTGTTTCATCTTTTGTATACGTTCCGTTTTCATCCGTAGGTATTACATACTCAATCGTTAAACCAGACGGCAGTTTAGAACCCATACATTGATTAATCAGTTCAGACGAGTAATTATATGTTAAATTGAAAGTACCGTCCTCTGTCCCTGGCTTTGGTGTCAAAGCAAGTTTCTTTAAGGCATTTGATTTGCCGCTGGCTATCGTATATGAATTTGTTACATCTACATGGCTGCCTTGGCTGCCGCTGCCAAACAAATTGCCCAGTTTTTGTCCATACTGGGTTACCATTGACTTACCATTGGCATCAATAATATCCAGTAAATTGACTGTATATTCGCCTTTGTCGCCTGTTTTTTGTATTGCAAACTTAGCATTATAAGCATAGCCAAGATTATCATAGAAATTCAGGCTCATATTATAGCCGGTATCAGAATTTACATTTGGGCTGTTGTCATCTAAAATACCGCTGCATTTGCCTCTTGTTGTAAATTCAGGCTGTGATGTCTGGTTTTCCGCAGACATAATTCGTAACGGTGAAACTGTATTTTTATTTATATTACCATTTTCGTCTACCTGCCAGCCCATAACCTGATAACCAGTAGACTCCATGCATAATGTTCCAGAACTGTCTACATAAAATGCACCTGCTCTTGTAAATACATTTTCAGTACCTGTATTTACGATAAAAAAGCTTGTGGTATTTTTATCCGATATCTTTAGATCGAATGCCTTTCCGGTATTTTCTGAAGCTCCGCCTGTCTCAATATCCATGCTTGTAGCTGCATAAGATACACCAAGACCTATCTGCTTTGCGTTAATACCGCCTGATGTGCCATTTGGTCCGGATGCACCGGTCAGCGTCTGGTACATCATAGTACTAAAGGTTACACGAGAAGATTTAAAACCTACCGTATTAACATTGGAAATATTGTTACCAAGTACGTCCATTTTCGTCTGATGGGTCCTTAACCCGGCTACAGACGAATATAATGCTCTCATCATAATGCATTGACCTCCTAATCATTATTATGGCGCTGCTTTGGCTTTCTCTGTCAGTCAAAAGCCAAAGCCTCCATGTTCGGTCCGGCTTATATAATTACAGCGCCATCTATATTCGTAAAAATATTTTTTTCAGCCTCGCTTTGCTCCATAGCGGTGACAACTGTCTTATTCGGCACATTAACAATAAATGCAAGCGAGTCTAAAAGTACGAGTGAATCATTAATTCCTTTTTCACCGGCTCTTTTTACTCCAGTCTCCAGACGCCTGCTTTGTTCGCTGGAAAGGCTGATCTTGCGATCTGCAAGGCGCATGGCAGCATGTTTGGAAAATTTGAGTGCTCCTACACGATCTGATGCCACCGCAGCTTTTGCCTGCTGGGTATGCCGCAGTACCTCCTCAAAAGACACCTTTTCACTTGTATCTGCTGAAAAATCACTTTTCTGATTCAGATACTGATCCGCCATCTGTTGTATGGATGTGAAGTTTTTCTCGATTCCGTTCATAATTTCATCTCCATCCTTTTACGACAAAGCCTCCATGCTCTGCATTTTTAGCAAAGGCTGCTATTTTTGATCTTTCTTTTGGATTTCTTCTAAGATTTTCTGCAAAATATCCTGAATATCTGTGCTATTTTCAGAATCATCGTCGGAAGAATCCGGATTATTTCCATTTGCCTTTTTGATTGCAGCTTCTATCGCTTCAAATGTCTGTTTGGTTTCATCTGAAACATTCTTCTTTTGCGTATCTGTCATATTTTTATAATACTCAGATACTTCTGTCACCTGTTTGCTGTAATCTTCCAGTGTAGTTTTATCAGCTGCTTCGATATCGCTTACAGATGGAAGTTTGTTGACTAATCCTTCATAATAAGTAGGTTTTAAAGAATCCAACCGTTTTTCTAATGTCTGCAGTTTTTTCAGATCTTCATCTGATACAAATTGTTTTTGTGTATCTGTCAGTTCATCATATGCCTCTCTTGCAGACTTCACAAGTCCGTCATCTTTTGCTGAAAGATTATCTTCACTCGGCAGCAACGCAATCATATCATGTACTGTTTTTGCCTTAATAGAACCGTCATAATATTCTTGATCTGCAATCGTATCCAGCGTGCTTACGTCATACAGCTTATCTTCTACCGATAATTTCAGTTTCCCATTTTGGATCGTGATGTAGTCTACCTTGCCTTTGATATAATTTGCTTCTTCCGCATTGCCAGTATTTAAAATGACATATTTTCCAACCAATCCATATGCAGACTGCTCTGTCATGGCGTCTTTCATTCCATTTAAGGACTCTACCATTGAAAATGTTGCCATCTGTGCGACCCATTCTGTATTGCTTGTCGGCTCTAACGGATCCTGATACTGCATCTGTGCTACTAAAAGCTGTAAAAATTGATCTTTGCCAAGCTCGTTATTCACTTCTCTCTTTTTCGAAGTATGTTCTGCTGCTGATACATCATCTACAATTTTGCCGTCTTTTACTTCTTGTACAATCATCCTGCTTTCTCCTTTCTATATCTTTGCTATTCTTTTTATACTATTCTGCAATAACATTTCATCCACCATTCATTTCATAAAATATCAAGAAAAGCTTTGGAACTTATGCTTTAAAGTCTACGTTATTGCCATTGTCACGCATCATCTTAGCAACGAGCGTTTCTTCTTCTGACATCAACCCCGATAATCCTTCTAAATCACTCAGATCATTCAAGTTAATGCTTCTTCTGGAACGCCTGTTATTTTGTTCCTCCTGCTGACGCGCCTGTTCTTCCTGCTGACGGGCATCTTTTTCCAAATTACTTTCAAATTCGTGTGTGCCTACCGACACCTCGATAGCTTCTACTTTGATACCCTGCTGGCTTAAATTTTCTTTGAGTATTGCAGCCTGCTGTACAAGCGCTTCTTTTAAGTTCTCATTTTGCGCTGAAATCTGAGCTGTTACTGCACCCTGCTTTTCAGAAATATGCAGGTACACTTTACCCAGGTTTTCCGGATTAAGCTGCATTTCAATACTCTTTTCATTTCCGCCCAGATGAAGTTTGGTATATTCAACAATCTGGCGAATCACATCCTGTACATCAATCTGTGCTGATAATACCTGGTTTCCTGCATTTACAGGCGGTAATGGATTTGTACCCTGCTCTGGCTGTACATGTGACGACATATCAAACCGTGTATGCTCCTGACTGCCTTCCCACGGATTCTTTGTCTGTCCTCCTTCGCTGCCTGCCTGCGCATCCTGCTCTTGGGTCTGCACTTTTTGAATCTGTACATCTGTCTGCTGCGGTTTGCTGTCCTCCGCTTCGCCTTCTTCTGCCTGCTGTGATGCCTGCAATGCCTCCTGCGGCTGCACTTCTTTTTGCACTTCCACTATCACATCTTTTTCCTGTACAGTCTGCACATTCTGTGTTTCATTTGCCTGCTGTAAGGAATTTGACTGAAGCATCCCCTCCTGTGTTGCTTGCGACGCGTCTGTAACTGCTGTCTGTACTGTCTGTTGCGGCTGTTCTTCCACAGGTGTTTGTAACTCCTGCTGTAACGCTGGATCGTCTCCTGCCTGCAGCTGCTCTGTTACTTGTGTCATAAGCTGATCCATTGTCATTCCTAAGTCCTGCAATAAGCTGTCTGTAATTTCAGATACACCCTGCAAAATATTCTGGAAATTTCCATTAAAAAGGATAGCTCCTACATCCACACTGCCAGTTAACTCTACGGTTAATGCTGCCAGCTGCTGTGGCTGAAGTAAATCTAGCTGTGTCAGTCCTAGCTGCTGCATAGCTGCTTCTAACTGCTCGTCACTAATACCAAGTTCTTCCTTGATCAGTTCTTTGATTTCTGTAACTGCATCTTCCACCGCACGATTTGTCTGGTCTGCTGTATCCACGTTGCCAGTTCCGGTTTCTGTATGATTCGTACTTTCCGGTTTCATCGTTTTATTCTGGTACTGCCGATACTCCTGCTGTACACCACTGCTTTGCGCTTTTTCTGAAGAAGCTGGTATCGCTGTCTGTTGCTTTGTCGTCCGGGCATGATTTGCTGAGCTTTGGCTCATATACTTAGAAAATGTAGCCTGTATGCCTGTGCTCTTTTCCTGCCTGGCACTTCCTTTTTCCGCGACAGATGTTTGCTCTGTACTGGAAATAGAAGGTATTTGTATTGCCGCCATTTTTCCTCCTTTCTGAAACTGCTGTTTTCGTAGTTTCCTGTTATTTGATTACTTTTTATAATAAACTGTCAGATGACAGCTTATCGCAAAATCATATGCTTATTCCCGTTTGGACGGTTCAAGCATTTCTGTCAGCTTTGCTGCTAATTTTTTATCTGTCATAGCAGATAAAATCTCTCCTCTGTCTTCTGCTGAAAGATTTTCCAAAATACGTGTTACCAGCTGTAAATTATCGTCCATTGTCTCAAAAATTGCAGCTGCATCTTTTGCTTTCATAGAAGAAGCAGCATAAGTTTTAATAAATTCATCTACTTTATCGTCATACTGCTGTTGTTCAACAACCTCCTTATAAAGAATTTCAGCGTTATCTGGTGCAATCATCTCATAATACTGCTGGTATTGTGAGATATCCGGCGCTTCATCTGAAAATACAACTTCTTCATAAAACTGCTGTTTTTGTTCTTCTAATTCTGCTGCATCTTTTTGGTAACGTTTTAACTTATGTACCTGAGATTGCAAATCTTCTATCTTAGATTTTCCATCCTTTTCAGACTGAAGCGCCTGTTCCAGCTCCGTTTCCAGCAGCTTAATTTGCGCGATCGCCTCATCTACTGTCTGATAAGGGTAATCCAAGTCTTCTTCATCGCCTGCTTTTTTTACTTCTGGCAGAATTTCCTTTACATATGGAACATCCTTTAAAATCGGATAGAGCACGGTCGAACCAAATCCGCCGACATCGAGCTTTATAACTAAAGCAAGAATACCAAGCCAAATCGCAATAATAACAATCGTAGCCAATGCTACAATTAGTTTGCCACCGCCAGATTCTGTTTCTTCTGACATCTCCTGATCTTGTTTTGCAGCCTTTTTTTCTTCTTTTTTCTTACGCTTTTCCTCTTTTTTCCTTGCTTTTGCTTCTTTTTTTGAATCCTGGTCTGCTGCCTCTGCTGCCATATGGCTGCCCTCCTTTCTGCTTTTACAGTATATCGCCACCGTCTACTGCAGTTCAAACATTTTGTCTATTTCGCATGATAGGTATAACTGACAAGCTCATTGACTGCCTGGTTTTCTTCATAGGCAACCTCCTGTTTAAAATCCTCAAAAGCATGTTCCCGCAATTTTTCAAATGTCTTGCGCTCCATCATGACTTCATTTAATTTTAATCTTGCGGCTTCTACCTGGTTTTCTGCCGCCTTTACAACCGTCATCTGTGTACGTATCCGTGATTTCATAATATCAATTGCCTGCCTGTTTTCACGGATATCCCGAATACTAATCGTACCATTTACTAAGTCCACCGCACGATTTTCATACATACTGCGCTGCGCAAATAACAGCTGCAGTGCCTGCTCCTCTTGCCGGAGTTTAGCGTTTGCCTCGCCATATTCTATTTTTGCCTGTTTTTCCAGCTCCAGCTTTATATCTAAAATGCTCTGAAGTTTAAATACAAACTTAGCCATTTACAATTCACTCTATTCTTTCACGCAATTTTTTATGCGGACTATTTTTTCTATGAATGATTTACTGCAAAGAATCTATCTAAAATACTTTTGAATCCTAAAATACCTTTGAATTCTAAGAAACTTTTGAATCAGCAAACATTTCCTCCAGACGTGCTGTAACATCTTCAAAGGAAAACTTCTCAGCAGTTCCCTGCATTAAAAACTGGTTTACAATACCAATTTTTTGAATTGCATAATCAATTTCCGCATTGGAACCACCTTTATATGCACCGATATTAATTAAATCTTCTGCTTCATCATATGTCCCAAGCACATTACGCAATTTACCAGCTGCTGTTTTATGATCCTTTGAGGCAATCGCACTCATACATCTGGATATGCTTGCAAGCACATCAATCGCAGGATAATGGTTTTTCTGTCCCAACCTTCTGGATAAAACAATATGCCCATCTAATATACTACGTGCCGTATCTGTAATTGGTTCATTAAAATCATCGCCATCTACTAAGACCGTATACAGCCCGGTAATAGAACCCTTATCTGCATTCCCTGCACGCTCTAAGAGCTTTGGCATTTCCGAATAAATACTCGGCGGATACCCCCTTGTTACAGGCGGTTCGCCTGAAGCCAATCCGATTTCACGCTGTGCCATACAAAAGCGAGTCAGAGAATCCATCATTAAAAGCACATCTTTGCCTTGATCTCTAAAATACTCTGCAATCGCTGTTGCTGTCTTTGCCGCTTTATTACGAATCAGCGCTGGTTTATCTGAAGTCGCTACAACGACTACAGAGCGCTTCATACCTTCTTCACCTAAATCATTTTCAATAAATTCACGTACTTCACGGCCACGTTCGCCAATGAGAGCAATCACATTAATATCCGCCCGCGTATTTCTGGCAAACATCCCCATCAAAGTACTTTTTCCAACACCAGATCCTGCAAAAATTCCGATACGTTGTCCTTTTCCAACTGTAATGAGCCCATCAACTGCTTTCACACCGAGCGGCAAAACATCCTGAATAATCACACGCGACATTGGATCTGGCGGCATTGCTTCAACTGGATATGTTTTTGAAAATGTAAAATCAGCACCATCTGTCGGTCTGCCAAGCCCATCCAATGTATGGCCAAGCACTTCATCACCTACAAAAACTGACAGCGGATGTCCTGTGTTTTCCACAATACATCCGACTCCTATGCCCTCTACATTTTCAAATGGCATTAAAAGAAGACATTTATCCCGAAAGCCAACTACTTCTGCCATTACAAATGTATCGCTTTCCCGATCAATGACAATCTTACATAAATCATTCAATTTTGCATCTGGACCTAATGACTCAATTGTCAAACCAACGACTTTCGCCACTTTTCCAAAACGGTTAAAATAATTTTTTTCCTTTAAGGAACGATATTTTTCCGTAAAATCTTTGTTGCACATAGGCATATGATTCCTTTTACTATTCCCTTTTCTTATGCATGATCCATGCAGGAGAGCGCTTTTAAATCTTTTGTAAGATTCAAAAGCTGCACATCCAATCCGCAGTCGAAGATTCCTTCGTCTGTATCTATAATACACTGCCCTTGTTCCATCGAATCATCCATTACAAGATCCAGTGAAACTTCACTGCCGATTTTTTGGATAATTTCTTCCTTGCGTGCAGAAACCTGCGGATAATCTTGTGCACTGACACGGATACGGAATGTTTGACTATTTTTTATATTTTGCACTGTCCTGCGGATCAGATGCAATAAAATATCTTTGCGTTTAGAGAAATCTGTCTGCAGCACATGATCAAAGACATCAATCACTGTCTCCATAAGGATAGGTTCCATTTGCGCTAACTGTTTCTCATAAGAATGTTCTTGTCTTAGCCGCTGCTTTTCTAATTCCTCACGCATTTGTTCTTCTTCTTTTGCCGCACGCTCCATACCTTCCGCATAGCCCTGCTCCTGTGCTCTTGCCTTGGTGTCTTCTTTTAGCTTTTCTGCTTCTTGTGCTGCCTTTGTTAAAATAGCTTCAGCATCTGCAGTTGCTTTCGCAACAATTTGTGCAGCCTGTTCCTTTGCCTGTTCGACATAATCAATTTCCAGTTCTGGTGCGGTCGCTAACTGCGGGTGAAGCAGTCCCTCTTGGAACTGCGCATCTTGTGCCTGTTCGGACATTGGTTCCCCGCCTTCGGTTTCATTTTGTGACTGTTCCATGCGCTCTCTGCGCAGCTTCGCTTCCTGTTCAAATGATAAGGCGCTCAGCTTTTGTTCTAACAAATCATTATAATCTATGACTCTTGTATAAAAGTCACCTTTATTTTGGTTTACATGCGCTTTATATAAATTAGACAACGATCTCGTCACCTCCGCCTCTTGAGATGACAATTTCAGCGGAATCTTCCAACTTACGTATAACAGCAACGATCTTCTGCTGAGCTTCTTCGACATCTTTCATTCTTACTGGACCCATGAATTCCATATCTTCCTCAATCATAGCAGCAAGACGCTTGGAAAGATTCTTAAGAATAACACCTTTGACATCCTCGTTTGCTCCCTTTAACGCAATTGCAAGGTCGCTGTTTTCCACGTCACGCAGCACACGCTGAATTGCACGATCGTCCAGAAGGAGAATATCTTCGAATACGAACATCTTTTTGCGGATTTCGTCTGCCAATTCCGGTTCTTCCACCTCTAAAGTTTCCATAATATGCTTTTCTGTACTGCGGTCGACTGTATTTAAAATATTAACAATCGCATCCACACCACCGACAATCGTATAATCCTGGTTTGCTAAAGACGCAAGCTTGCGCTCAAGTACACTCTCCACCTCTTTGATAACATCCGGAGAAGTCCGATCCATCAAAGCAATACGCCTTGCAACATCCGCCTGCTTTTCCGGATCGAGCGATCCAATAATCATGGACGCCTGATTCGGGGATAAATAAGACAGAATCATAGCAATTGTCTGCGGGTGCTCATCCTGAATAAAGTTTAGTACTTGACTAGCATCCGTTTTGCGAACAAATTCGAATGGACGAACCTGCAATGAAGCTGTCAGCTTTGTAATTACCTGCTGTGCACGATCTTCGCCCAGCGCCTTGTCTAACAACTCCTTGGCATATCCAATACCGCCTTCTGAAATATACTGCTGTGCTAAACACACTTGGTAAAATTCATTAACAATATCGTCTTTCACTTGCGGAGAAATACTTCTTGTATTTGCGATCTCTAGCGTAAGCTCTTCGATCTCATCTTCTTTCAAATATCTAAAAATACTCGACGCTTTTTCCGGCCCCAAAGCAATCAGTAGCACTGCCGCTTTCTGCAAACCGCTCATTTTTTCTGCCATGACTTTCCCCTCAAACTACATTTTATTCCCAATCCTCATTTAGCCAATTGCGTAATAAAGAAGCAACTGCCTCTGGTTTTTCATCTACAAACTTTTCAATGAGTACTCTTGCCTCCGATTTCTCTTTAAAACCAATGTCTTCCAAATTTTCTTCCTCATTTTCTTTTGTTGTCTGCAAGAGTGTTTCAACTGACAACTCTGG
>CANDJR010000078.1 GCA_947385105.1 uncultured Eubacterium sp. | reverse complement strand
CTACACTTCAGGTCACACTCTTTCCCTACACGACGCTCTTCCGATCTAAATAACGACAGTATTGCATCTGTAAAAAATGGTAATTTTATTTCAGAGCCGCATACAGATTTTATATTTTCTGTAGTAGGGGAGGAATTGGGCTTTGTAGGCTCAGCGGCTGTAATTGTTTTATTGCTCTTAATTGCAATAGAATGTATTTTCATTGCCAGGAAAGCAAAAGATCTGGCAGGAAGGCTGATATGCTGCGGTATGGCAGCATGGATTGGATTTCAAAGTTTTATTAATGTAAGCGTTACAACTGGCTTGCTGCCAAATACAGGGCTGACCCTGCCATTTGTCAGTTATGGCCTTACTTCGTTAGTAACGCTGTATATGGGGATTGGTATTGTATTAAATGTGGGCTTACAGCCTAAAAAATATTAAGCGGGGGATACAAAATGAATATCGGATTAATCGCACACGACTCGAAGAAAAAATTGATGCAAAATTTTTGTATTGCTTACAGGGGTATTTTATGTAAAAATGTCTTATATGCAACAGGAACAACAGGCAGATTAATTGAGGAAGTAGCAAATTTATCGATCCATAAATATTTGGCAGGCCATTTAGGCGGTGCACAGCAATTGAGTGCACAGATTGAAAGTAATGACATTGACCTTGTGATCTTTTTACGAGATCCTGCTACACCAAAGTCGCACGAGCCAGATGTCAATAATGTCGTAAAATTATGTGATACGTATAATATTCCACTGGCAACAAATCTAGCAACAGCTGAGCTGTTGATCAAATCTTTGGACAGAGGAGATTTAGAATGGCGTGAAATGTACAGATAGTAATACTATAAAATGGCAGCCCGAAGCTGCTTATCTAAAAGGCAGGTGGCTTGCAACAGTCACTGCCATGTTTGCAGCAGCTTCAGTCAGCGGCTGCGGTACGCAAACATATGAATTAAAACAGCCGTATGATGTATATGGCACATCTTTGCATTATCAGGTAACAGAAGATACAACAACTCAGGACATTCCTGCTGCAGACGAAATACCATATTTTGCTAAGGATTTATGTGTTGGCAAAGATATTACCCTTGGTACAGCAGAAGTCGAACGGTCGCAGTCTGCTGAAGCAGCTGGGGTGTTTCATTTAGACAGCGGACAGATTACCTATTCGCAAAATATTTATCAAAAAATGTATCCAGCAAGTACGACAAAAATTTTGACAGCTTATGTTGCATTAAAATATGGAGATTTGACAGATACAATTACAGTCAGCCAGCAGGCAGCAAACCAATCGCTGGATTCTTCTATCTGTGACATCCATGCAGGCGACCAGCTGACGCTAGAAGCTCTTTTATACGGTTTGCTTTTAGAAAGCGGCAATGATGCGGCGGATGCCATTGCAGAGCATATTTCTGGCGATGCAGAAAAATTTGCAGATTTGATGAACCAAGAGGCAGCGGCGCTTGGCGCTACGCATTCGCATTTTACAAATCCGCATGGACTGCAGGACGAAATGCATTATACATGTGTATATGATTTATATTTGCTGTTTCAGGCAGCGTTAGATTATGAAGAATTTAAAACGATCATCCATACGCCAAAATATACCGCTGTTTATGAAGATGTCAATGGAAATCAAGTGACGAACGAATGGGAATCTACGGATCTGTTTTTGACAGGTGAAGTCTCGGCGCCAAAAGGCGTTACTGTAATTGGCGGAAAAACAGGTACAACAGAGGATGCTGGATATTGTCTTGCTTTATATAGTGAAAATACGTCAAAAGATCCGGTGATATCGATTGTAATGAAAGCAGACAGTAAGGAAAATTTATATTTATTAATGGGAGATTTATTGATCCGCTAGGTACTGTAGTGTTTTATCATTTTTCGAAATAGCGGTTGTATTTTCTTAGAAAGTATCTTATAATAATCTTAACAAATTAGGGTTGATTATTTCGTTTTTTGCATAATTTCCGTAACAGTTCCGTTTATACGGGCTATTACTTATTTGCAGACAGCAAAGAGAAGATCAGCGATAACATGCAGGAGGAGAGAACAATGGTCGAGATTATATGTGGAGTAAAAGGAAAAGGGAAAACAAAATATTTATTAGATAAGGCAAATGAAGCGATTAAAAATGCACAAGGCAATGTCGTATACTTAGACAAAAGCCAAAAACATATGTATGAATTAAATAATAAAATTCGCCTGATTAATGTAACAGATTTCCCAGTTTCCAACTGCGATGAGTTTTTAGGATTTATTTGCGGTATCGTATCCCAGGATCATGATTTGCAGGAAATGTATTTAGACAGCTTTATTACAATTGCCGGTTTAGAGGACAACCAATTGCAGCATGCGATAGAAAAACTGGATATTATCAGTGAAAAATATAATGTGAAATTTTTCTTAAGCATATCCAGGGATGAAAAGGATTTGCCGGAATGTGCAAAAGCAAAAGTAATTATCTCTCTATAAAGGTATGTATGGTGTCTTAAGAGATTCTTAAGACACCATGTTTTTATGCATACCTTACTCCATTGCTTGATCCATTGAGCGGATACGCCCATAGGCACTGAGTAAATAAAGTCCTCCGATACCCACAAGGGCATATACAATTCTTGAAAGCCAGGACATGTTACCAAATAGGAATGCCACGAGGTCAAACCGAAAGAAACCGATAAGTCCCCAATTAATTGCACCTATAATTACAAGTGTAAGTAACGTATAATCTAAAAACTTAGAGCTCATAAGATTAGTACCTCCTTTTTGTATAGTATGAACGTTATTTTATGATTTATGCACTGGAAAATTTTTCAAGAATGATACGTATTTATTGCATGCATAGGGGTAACTTACAAGAAAAACAAAAGAAAATAGTTGGAATAAGTTGGGAATATAGAAAGGACAGGTAGTGATAGGTATTGGCCATTTCGAAGAAAAGGAAAAGCAGAAAAAATATTATCCGTTTTCCAGGTGGAATGCATCTGAATATTGGCGTTATTGTCTTTCTGTTTATTGCAGTCTATTTTGTATTCAATATTTATAGTTTTTTTACACAAGTGCATATTAGTAGCTATGAAGTAGAGCAGGGGACGATTGAAGTCAATACTTCCTACACTGGCTTAATCATACGCCAGGAGACGGTTGTATATGCTGCACAAAGCGGAAAACTGGATTATTACCTAAAAGATAGTACAAAAGCAGGCAGTGGCACATTAGTATGTTCTGTAGATGAAAATGGTAATATTTCAGAAAGGCTGAATCAACAATCAGATTCCAGCGCTATTTTGTCTGAAGAAAATCTAAATGATATCCAAAGCTCGATTCGTGAATACGCCAAAAGCTTCAGAAACGATTCCTATTATACGACTTATACTTTTAAGTCAGATTTAAGCGGAAGACTTATGGAAGCTATGAATTTGAGTGCACTAAACGCTATATCCGATTATACGGATTATGCAAAGGAAAACCAAACGTTTCATTTGTACCATGCCAAGCAGCCAGGGATTGTAGCTTATTATACGGATGGATTAGAGGATATGACAGCAAATGCTGTCACACAAGATTTGTTTGACCATTCAAAGTACCACAAAAGCAGCTTAAAGACAGAAGGTACCGTAGAGAGCGGACAGCCTCTATATAAGCTGCTGACGGATGAAAACTGGCAAATTATAACTCCGATTGATGCAGATATGAAAGAAGCGATGCAGGACGGGGAAGTCGTTGAGATTAAGTTTAAAGAGGATAATATGACTGCTTGGGCAAATTATGAGATCATACAAAAAGCTGGCCAGGATTATTTGATTTTAAGCTTACGCAACTGCATGATTCGGTATGCACACAAGCGCTATATTGATATTAATATTATGCTCGATCAGCAAAGCGGCTTAAAGATTCCAAACAGCTCGATTACAACAAAAGACTTTGAGATTATACCAGACGAGTATTTTACTACAGGAAACGGTACTTCCAACCAAACAGGACTCTTAGTAGAGCATCGCAACGAAGATGGTACCTATCAAGACGCAGAATTTGTTCCAGCTACAGTATACTATCATTTAGAAGATGAAAAAATATCTTATATCTCCCAAAGTAATATCCAGCGCGGAGATTTGATAGTCATGCCTGGCGGTACGCAGCGGTATGAAGTTTCCAAAATCGGGAAATTGAAAGGAGTTTATAATATCAATAAAGGCTATGCCGTGTTTCGGCGAATTGATGAAATCTATCATAATGATCATTATACGATTGTAAAGGCCGGTACGGAATTTGGCATTATGCTTTATGACCATATCGCACTGGAAGGGGAAATGATTGAGGAAGACCAGATGATTACGTTATAATCTGGTATGGATTCTATTTGGAGGTTAAACACATGTTAAAAGAGAATTTAGCAAACGTTGAAGCAAATATTCAGGCAGCATGCCAGCGAAGCGGACGGCTGCGGGAAGATATCACCCTGATTGCAGTAAGCAAAACAAAGCCGATAGAAATGCTGCAGGAAATTTACACAGAAAACGTACGAAATTTTGGTGAAAATAAGGTACAGGAAATATGCGACAAGCATCCTAAGCTCCCAGCAGATATTAAATGGCATATGATCGGACATCTGCAGCGCAACAAGGTAAAACAAGTAATTGATAAAGTATGCTTAATTCATTCCGTTGATTCCTACCGCCTGGCGGAAGAAATCAATATACAGGCAAAAAAGCTGAATATAATTATGCCAATATTAGTTCAAGTGAACATTGCAAAGGAAGATACTAAGTTTGGAATTAATAAAGAAGACGCTATCTTGCTTGTCGAAGAAATTTCAAAATTGGATAGCTTACATATTCAAGGATTGATGACAATTGCGCCTTTTACAGAAAATCCAGAAGATAACCGACAATATTTTCGCGAAATTAAGCAATTAACTGTTGACATAAAAAACAAAAACATTGATAATGTAGCTATGGAAATATTGTCCATGGGAATGACAGGGGATTATATGGTAGCAATCGAGGAAGGTGCTACGATGGTTCGTGTTGGTACCGGGATTTTTGGTGAAAGAAATTATGCAAAAATTACTTCATGAAAATCTGCATGTTAAAATAAAAGAGCATCCAATCAATGCTAATAGAATCGAAATAGATTCGGAAAAAGGAGAGGATAATATATGAGTTTAGTAGATTCCCTTTTAAATGCAATGCATATGAACCCAGATGATGATGACGATTACTATGATGATTATGACGATGAAGAGGAAGAAGAAGAGGTTTCCAGTTATCGGCGTAACCAAGATAAGGAATCTGATGATTACTACAAAAATACAAACGGCAACCAGCCAATCGATATAAACCGTAACCGTGACAGACGGACAAGCACGAAAGTAACCCCTATGCGTTCCTCAAAAAAGAATTCCTCCGGCGGACTGGAAGTTTGCGTGATTAAGCCAACTTCTTTTGATGATGCCAGAGAGATTACAGAAACATTACTGATGAATCGTCCGGTTATTTTAAATGTGGAAGGGCTGGATGTAGACATTGCTCAGCGAATCATTGACTTTGCATCTGGTTCTTGTTTTGCAATCAGCGGTAATCTACAAAAGGTGTCTAATTATATTTTTATTATTACGCCTTCGAATGTGGAAATCTCAGGCGATATCCAAAGCCTGTTTGATGCTTCTTATGGAACAGCGTCACCGATCCGCATGGAATTTTAGTAGAAATTGAGGGTTGGTTATGGAGCGCGAAACACAATATTTGCAAAAGCATCTGCTAGATCTGTCACGTCAGGCAGAAAATAAAAATATGGTAACATTTAGTAATTTTTTGAATTTGAATGAGCAAAGTATTCTCCACCAGATGGCAAAAGATTTCTATAATTCTTTTGTTTTATCTGGTGGTTATAATTGTGCCGAACGAAAGATGGCTGCCTTTGTGCCAAGTGCACTTTTAGGCAATGATACCTATGGAACTCCAGGTACGATTGCTCCAGATCGTTTTCCAATTATTGCCATCCAAGTAGAACCTTCTCATCCTAAATTTGCAGAATCTTTTACACACAGGGATGTACTGGGTGCGATAATGGGTACTGGCCTAAAGCGTGAGATGCTAGGTGATATCTTGAAGCAGGATCATGCATTTATTGTACTTTGTGCCAAACAAATGAGTGATTATTTAGTAGAAAATTGCATGAAAATCCGTCATACAATGGTACAATGCAAACAAATTCCACTTTCAGATTTTGTTTATGAACCAACTTTTATAGAAAAGGAAAGTGTTGTTGCCTCACTTAGATTAGACACAATTATAGCAGATGTCTGTAAATTGCCACGTTCTGCTGCACAAAAAATAATTAGTGAGGGAAATGCCTTCATTAATTCTCAAAAAATACTGCGCAATGATTATTGCTGTCAGGATGGAGATATCTTGTCTGTGCGTCATCATGGAAAATTTTTATTAGAGACGACAAATCAAATCACAAAAAAAGGGAGAATAAAGTATAAATTTAAAATCTATTCTTAATTTTTTTGATTTATCTGTTTCTTAATTTTTTTGTGCTATTTACAAAGGAGGTGGAAATTGATGAAAACAAAGAACAGCAGTTTGTTTATACTGTTTGCAGGAACGGCGTTGCTTGTTTTGCTTGATCAAGTTACAAAATGGGCTGCGCAAGCTTTTTTAAAGGGACAAGATGCGTTTCCCTTACTAAAAGGAGTTTTTGAGCTTTACTATCTAGAGAATAGAGGCTCTGCTTTTGGTTTGCTACAGGGAAAGCGGGTTTTTTTTGTCATTATGGCAGTTTTTATCCTGATTGTGGTTCCATATATTTACGCAAAAATACCATTAGATAAACATTTCCGCTATTTGCATATTGTTGCAATCCTATTTCTGTCAGGCGCGGTTGGAAATGCCATTGACCGTGTTTTCCATGGCTATGTCATTGACTTTTTCTATTTTTCCTTGATTGATTTCCCGGTCTTTAATGTTGCAGATATTTACGTCACGGTAGGGACAGCAGCTTTCATGTTCTTATTGCTATTTTATTATAGAGAAGAGGATCTGGCACAAATAGAGCTTTTACGCAAGAAAAAATAGATGGATGATGTAGACGAATCATGTATAAGCGTACTGTCGTGAAACTTAGGAGCAGCATTCTGATACGAAAGCTATTCAGTGATTTTGAGGAGTAGCGTGGCACACAAGCAATGCTCAGAATAGGGAAGGGGTATTTATGGATTGTGGAGTAGACAGCACAGCAATGCTCATGATAGGGAAGGGGTATTTATGGATTATGAAGAAAAAGATACGCAGGCAGTTTTGCAGATTTTTGAAGTAAGCAGTGCGTATGATGGAATTCGTTTAGATAAATTTTTAGCTGTTATTTATCCAGAGCTATCTAGATCTTATTTTCAAAAACTGATCAAATCCGGAAAAATCCTTTTGAATGATTCACCTCCAAAATCCAGTGATCCTGTAAAAGAAAACGATCTTGTTTCTGTACAGATTCCGCCTGCTGTAAAAGTTAATATTTTAGCAGAAGATATCCCATTAGACATTTTGTATGAGGACGAGGAACTATTGATCGTAAATAAGCCAAAAGGCATGGTTGTACATCCTGCACCAGGAAATTATACAGGGACACTTGTAAATGCTGTGATGCATCATTGTAAAAATCATCTATCTGGGATTAATGGAGAAATACGCCCTGGTATTGTACATCGGATTGATAAAGATACAACAGGTTCGCTCGTTATTTGTAAAACAGATACAGCACATATGAAGATTGCAAAACAGATGAAAGATCATTCTGTAACAAGATGTTACCGTGGCATTATACATGGCTGTATCAAGGAAGATAGCGGCACGATTCGTACAACGATTGGCCGTGACCCGAAAAACCGGAAAAAAATGGGTGCAAACGTACGAAATGGAAAACCTGCAGTAACACATTATCGTGTATTAGAACGTTTCTTAAAGCATTCCTATGTAGAATTTAAACTGGAGACTGGGAGAACACATCAAATCCGTGTCCATATGGCAAGTATCGGACATCCACTGTTAGGCGATCCTCTATATGGGCCTTCTAAATGCAGCTTTCATCTGCAAGGCCAGTGTCTGCATGCAATGACGCTTGGCCTGATTCATCCGACAACCGGAGAATATATAGAAAGTTCTGCGCCATTGCCAACGTATTTCCAAGAGCTATTGGCATCTGGCAAATTGTAATTTTTTGTAATTATAATTTTGTAAAATAGTAATTTTGTAAAATAGTAATTTTTATGCGAATAGTTGCAGATGTCTTATTTTCATGCGATACGACAAATTACCTGCAACTATTCGTAAAAGTGTCCTTTTGCGAATAGTTGCGTAATCCTTAGTACAAACATTAATCTCAAATTTGACGTTCACTGCTATTCTCTTGAAATTTGAGATTAATGTTTGTATTGTTCATACCTTTGGTGCTCAGCAACTGAATTCAGCCCATTTTAACTCACTAATAATTCATAATTTCTTTATAACGTAAAATCATATTTACACAGCCATCAATGCCAAGCTTAGCAGAATTTAAAGATAAATCATAAGATTTTGAGCTGCCCCATTTTTTATTCGAATAATAATTGTAATAGCTGGAACGCTGTTTATCTTTTTTCAAAATCATGTCTTTGGCTTTTGATTCACTGACATCAAATTCTTTCATTGCATTTCGAATACGAAAATCTAAATCTGCATGAATAAAGGTATTGATCACATGTGGAAAATCACTTAATGCATAATCAGCACACCGTCCAACAATAATGCAGGATTCTTCGTCTGCTAATTTTTTGATTGTCTCAAACTGAGCTAAAAAGATTTTGTGGTTTAAAGGCATATCTAAGAATGGTGCTGCAGAATAACCTGTTGCTGAATACGTATCCATAACTAAGGAATATAAAAAGCTGCTAGTTGGCCTCTCGTCTTGTGTATGAAATATTTCCTCACATAGTCCGCTTTCTTTTGCAGCTCTGCTTAATAATTCTTTATCATAGCATTTAATACCAAGTACTTCTGACAATTTTAATCCAATGTCTCTTCCAAGACTTTCAAATTCACGTCCAATTGTAATTACGTAATTACTCATATAAATCGCTCCCTTTCTGCTCCTAACTGTGCACGCTTGATGTAAATGGAAATCTTTTTGTAAAGATATAATATATTATAATGCATTTGATACAAAATGTACAGGGAAATTCTATCTTTTGACGATAAAAATGTATATTGTGCACAATTCAAGTGTAAAGCAGACAATTTGCGACTTTGCCTAAGGAAAATTACCTCTGTAAATATTACTTCCACATTTCATCAGAATCTAATATAATCGTAAAAGGCCCATCATTTTCTAATTGTATTTTCATATCCGCACCAAAGATTCCCGCTGCAACCGGAAAATTTGCATCTTTACACTTTTGTATGATGTATTCATATAATTCTTCTGCCATATCTGGTGCACCAGCGTTAATAAACGAAGGCCGATTACCTTTTTTACAGTCTGCATATAACGTAAATTGAGAAACTAGCAGCAATTCTCCTTGCACATCTGTTAAAGATAAATTTGTCCGCTCCTGCTCGTCTTCAAAAATACGCAGCCCAAGCATTTTTTTGATCATTTTATCTGCAATATCTGCGGTATCTGAATTACTGATTCCAATGAAAACCAAAAATCCTTTCCCTATATTGCCAACAATTTCATTTTGAACGGTTACGGATGCTGTACGAACCCTCTGAATCACAAATTTCATAATTTTTCCTCCTTTAAATTTAACTGCTTTGATTGCTGACCGTGACAGCTCATAAAGTAAATTTCCGGTACTTTGGGCGTGTATCCCATTGTCTGCGGAAGGTAAGTATGCATTGGAAGTATTATCTTGAAGTATTACTTGAAATGCAGCTTCATGTAAAACTACAAGTACAATGCTTAAAATATAGCTTTATGTAGAACTCCAAGTACAATGCTTAAAATATAGCTTTATGTAAACTATAAGTACAACGCTTAAGATATAGCTTTATGTAATGCTTTTAGTATTAGTTCAAGTATAACTTTTAGTAAAACGGTAAATGATATAACGCATGTTCCTTTGTACTTCTCTATTCGAAAGATTAAAAAAGCAATCTGAAACTTAATTTGAAAGCTTTTAACATTTATGCTTTTATTTACCTTCAGGTAAGACTTTAAGTAATAATTCAGGTAAGACTTCAAGCATAAATTCAGGGTAAGACTTCAAGCATAAATTCAGGCAAGACTTCAAGCATAAATTCAGGGTAAGACTTCAAGCATAAATTCAGGCAAGACTTCAAGCATAAATTCAGGCAAGACTTCAAGTAATAATTCAGGTAAGACTTTAAGCATTACTTGAAGTGACACTTCAAGTTTTAGTTCAGGTAAAACTTGAAGGAACACGGTGAATGTTAACATACATTGTATTATGGATCTAAGAATGTATCTGCAACACTCTCTAAGCCATAGCATTCTACCAGGTTTTCTACTCCCTGCTTTATTTCTTCTCTGCTAAAATGATTGGTTTCCAAAAAATCGTTCGGTTTTTCATTGAGATAAGCATAAAATAAAAGTGCTGTTTTTAACTGTGCCCTGCCCTTTTCTGCAATCATATCATATACTTCATTTTCTGCTTCATTAATGTTACCTTGATCAATTAAGCGTATTAGATTTTCAATCGTTTGCTTTTCTTCTGATTCCTCTACTAATTCAGTGATAGGATTCTTCAAATCTATATGGAACAATAATTTTAAAAGCATCCGCAGCATTTCTTTTATTAAGCGCATAATATAATCTTGTTCTAACATAATACCCTTCCCTTTCGAATTTTAATCGTGTGCAGTCGGATGTGATAGATATACCTATGATCCAGTTGATAATATACCATATTTTTGCTTGAACGACAAGATCTGTGTGTAGTATCAATTTACATTTTGACATAATAGAGGTATAATAAAAGCTAGTTCGTTTGTAAAAATATGCTGTGTTCTATTATGAACTATGAAAAAATCAAAGCTGCATAGGAGGGAATCTATGAATAGCAGACGGCTCCTTAGCTACACAAGGCAGGCTATTGAAGACTACAAGCTGATAGAAGATCAAGATCAGATCGCAGTTGGTATTTCAGGAGGTAAAGACTCTCTTGCATTATTATATGCTTTAAAACATCTACAGAGATTTTATCCAAAGCACTTTAAGTTAACAGCGATTACTGTTGATTTAGGTTTTGAAGACTTTCATCCTGAAGCACTGCAGTCATTTTGTGATTCATTGGAAGTTCCGTATAAGCTTGTAAAAACACAGATTGCTGAAATCGTATTTGGGAATGGGCATAAGCATCCCTGTTCTCTATGTGCAAAACTTCGCAAAGGTGCATTCAACCAAGCTGCACTAGATAGTGGCTGTCAAAAAATTGCTTATGCGCACCATCGAGATGATTTTATAGAAACAATGCTATTATCCCTATTTTATGAAGGACGCTTTCATACTTTTTCACCGAAAACATATCTGGAACGGACAGGATTAACGTTAATCCGGCCACTTATCTATATTCCAGAGGCAGATATTAAAGGATTCCAGAATAAATATCAGCTCCCCGTTACTGCAAACCCCTGCCCTGCAGACGGCAAGACCAAACGGGCTTATGTAAAACAATTGTTAGCTATATTAAATCATGAGAATCCAGGTGTAAAAGAACGGCTATTTGCTGCAATCCAGGCCTCAGAGTTTGCTCAATAGCAACATGAAGTTATGATAGAAAATGTATAGAAAAAACTTACATAGAAAAACATACATAGAATCGATGGAAACACTCGATAGAAAATGTATAGAAAAAACATACATAAAATCGATGGAAACACTCGATAGAAAATGTATAAAAAAACTTACATAGAAAAACTTGCATAGAATCAATGAAAACACTCGATAGAAAACAGATACAAAAAATCTTCATAGAATCAATGGAAAGCATTTGTTAAAAAACAGATAGAAAAAACCTTCATAGAATCAATGGAAAGCACTTAGGAAGGCCATGAATTTATAAGAAAAGGGGAAATTATGGAAAAGACATATCATGAAAAGGTTAAAATAGAAAATGAATTAAAACTACGTGAGATGACAAAAGAATTGCCTCGATTTTGCCAAGAATTTTTCTTAGGTACAGAGCACTCTACTTCTTCTCGAACCAGGTTGGCATATGCGTATGACTTAGGAATTTTCTTTTCTTTTTTGCAGGAAAACAATCCCATTTGCCAAAAATATGCGAAAAAAGAAATTCCGATTTCATTTTTAGATATGGTTACGCCACTTGATATAGAAGAATATTTGAATTATTTGAAAGTGTATACAAAGGATGGCGTGGAGCATACAAATGATGAACGCGGTATTTCACGGAAATTGGCAAGTCTTCGCAGCTTTTATAATTATTTTTTTCGAAGACAAATGATACAGACAAACCCACCAGATCTTGTTAGCCCTCCAAAGCTGCATGAGAAGGAAATTACCCGTTTAGATGTTGATGAGGTAGCTATGCTCTTAGATGAAGTGGAGTCTGGAGAAAACCTTACAAATCATCAACTGGTGTACCATGGACAGACAAAGTTACGTGATCTTGCCCTACTCTCACTTTTGCTTGGAACAGGAATTCGTGTCTCTGAATGTGTAGGAATTGATCTGGATGATTTAGATTTTAAAAATAATGGTGTTAAAGTGCATCGAAAAGGCGGTGCAGAAGTTATTGTTTACTTTAATGATGAAGTTGCTGATGCATTGCTCGACTACCTTGAATTACGTAATGAAATAACTGCTGTAGAAGGCCATACAAATGCATTATTTTTATCAATGCAGCGAAAACGTATCAGTGTCCGTTCTGTAGAAAAACTAGTGAAAAAATATGCTCAGCTTGTAACAACGGTTAAGCGTATTACACCACATAAACTGCGCAGCACCTTTGGTACAAATCTCTATCAGGAAACAGGTGATATTTATTTAGTCGCAGATGTGCTTGGGCACAAAGACGTAAATACAACAAGACGGCATTATGCTGCACAGGCAGATATTAGAAGACGGCAGGCAGCTAAAATGGTACAGCTGCGTGAAAAATAAAAGATAAATGCTAGTTCACTTTATAATTGCCATTTGTACCGCCGTAGGCGTATGGTAACAAACTTGAAACAGCAACTGGGTGGCTTAGGGGGCCTAGGGTACATTTGATTGTATTTTCTAAGCCATCCAATGCGAAAAATTATACGCCATTTTATTTAAAGTGTGCATTTCATAATTTCTTCTTCAATGCGGCTTTTTACAATATTTGCAATTTCCATCGTCTTCATTGTCTTGTATTCTTCATATCTAATTGGTTTTAAAAAACGTACCTGGACAGTTACTGGCTTCATATTAAAGCTATTAAATACTTTATAGGAGTCAATTAAGACAACTGGAACAATAGGCGCTTTTGCCATAGTAGCACTTTTAAAACTGCCTGGCTTAAAGTCGGTTACTTGATTCTTATGATTAAACTCATCATAACCTCCTTCTGGAAATAATATGTAGCGTTTCCCTGCCTTAACGTCATTAGCCACCTCTTTAATAATAGTCATTGCCTGACGCACATTTGATTTATCCAGACGTTTTCCTTGAACTAAATCTACAAATTCACGTACCAAAATAGAGTTGGACTTTTTAATATCCATAACAAGTGAACACGGCTTTTCATGACTGATGATGATTGCCAATGCATCATACTTACCCTGATGGTTTGGATACATAATATAGCCACCTTCTGTAGGCAAATGTTCTTTTCCATAGCAGACAGTCTTAATTTTACCAGTATGGCACATGATTCGAACAGCGTGTTGATTTAATTCATAACGCTGCTTTTCTGTAAACTTTTCTGGATGGTTTGCTTCGTAGCGCATCCTCGTAATCATATACGGGGCTCGAAACAGGTTCATGATAATAACATATAAAAATCTTAACATAATTTTAATCTCCGGTTTCTATTATAACGGACTTATTTCTGAAATACAAGCAATAGATGAAGTAAAATGCTGGTATTGTGATAATTTGGTTACTGTTCACACAGGACTTTGCATTGACTGCAAAGTCCGTAAGAAAATGATTCAGGAGTGCAAAAATTCCATTGCTGAAGGCAATTTTAGATGAATTTTTGCATGTTACTGAGAACGGAGTGAACAGTAAC
>CANDJR010000077.1 GCA_947385105.1 uncultured Eubacterium sp. | reverse complement strand
TTACGAGGTCGATGAAGCAGGAAGCCCATTGGCTTTAGACAATGGGTAGTTCACCGGCGTTGTGATATACTGACAAGATATAGAACAAGGAACATATAGGAAAAGAAAACAAAGAAAAAGAGAACAGAAAAACAAAATACGGGACAGAAAATAAAATGTTCTATAAATTTTAAGGGAAAGGCAAGGAAGAAAAATGAGAATCGGATTTATTGGATGCGGCAATATGGGTACAGCGATGTTGAAAGGGATGCTGGAATCAGGAACGCTGGCAAATGAGGATCTTCTGGCATCGGCAAAGAGTGAACAAACAAAAAGAAAAATAAAGGAAGATTTAAAAATTAAATTATCCGATGATAATACAATGCTAGTAAAAAATGCAGATGTTATTTTTTTAGCAGTGAAACCTCAATATTACGAAGAAGTGATAGGAGAGATTAAAGAGCAGGCAGATGACAGCAAGATTTTTGTATCGATTGCTCCTGGACGGTCTTTGGAATGGCTGGAGGGGATGTTTGGAAAACCCGTCAAGCTGGTGCGGACGATGCCGAATACGCCAGCTATGGTGCAGGAAGGCATGACAGCTTACTGCGTGAATGAACAGGTAACAGAAGAAGAAAAAAAACAAATTGCTGAGATATGCGGATATTTTGGGCAGGCGGAGGAAGTTGACGAGCATTTAATGGATGTTGTGACAGCAGTCAGCGGCAGTTCGCCTGCGTATGTGTTTTTATTTTTAGAGGCAATGGCGGACGCGGCAGTGGCTGATGGGATGCAGCGGGCACAAGCATATAAATTTGCTGCACAGGCAGTGCTTGGCAGTGCAAAAATGGTGCTTGAAACAGGGCGCCATCCGGGAGAATTAAAAGATATGGTCTGCTCACCAGGCGGCACGACGATTGAGGCAGTGCGTGTTTTAGAAGAAAAGGGACTGCGCAGCAGTGTTTTTGAAGCAATGAAAGCATGTACGCGAAAATCCAAGGGAATGTAATATAATAAAGAAGGATAAAATGTATCAAATGCAAGCTTTTCAAATGACAGGAAATCATGTATAATCACTTTTAAATGGACACGCCCAACACGATACAAATTTTTTATGCCGCAGAAAGTATTCAATGGGTAGATATCATTCGTAAAACAGTCATGTGGCAGATAGAAAGATGGAGGTTCGAAAATGTTTGATTATGAGCAGTATGGGAGAAATTATTTTATGCCGCCCCAGGAGTGCCTGGATTGGGCAAAAAAAGAATATGTAGATCATGCACCGATTTGGTGCAGCGTAGATTTGCGTGACGGCAATCAGGCGCTGATTGAGCCAATGAGCTTAGATGAAAAGCTGGAATTTTTTAACCTGTTAATTCAATTAGGGTTTAAGGAAATAGAAGTTGGCTTTCCAGCAGCTTCAGAGACAGAATACAAACTGGTACGTACATTAATTGAAAAAAATATGATTCCGCAGGATGTGACGATTCAAGTATTGACACAGGCACGGGAACACATTATTCGCAAAACATTTGAGGCAGTCAAAGGTGCGCCAAATGTCATTGTGCATGTATATAATTCTACTTCATTGGCACAGCGGGAGCAGGTATTTGGCAAAAATCAGCAGGAAATCAAGCAAATCGCAATAGATGGCGCGGTTTTGCTAAAAGAGCTGGCAGCAGAAGCGCAGGGTAATATTTCCTTTGAATATAGTCCGGAGAGCTTTACGGGAACTGAGGTTGAATATGCAGTCGATGTATGCAACGCTGTCATTGATGTATGGAATCCAACGCCGGAAAATAAAGTCTATATTAATATTCCAGCAACCGTAGAAATGTCAATGCCGCATGTGTTTGCAAGTCAGATTGAGTATGTCAGCAAGCATCTGCATAACCGGGAAGCCATTATCTTGTCGCTGCATCCGCACAATGACAGGGGATGCGGCATTAGTGATGCAGAAATGGGACTTTTAGCCGGGGCAGACCGTATTGAAGGTACATTATTTGGAAATGGGGAGCGTACCGGAAATGTGGACATTGTAGTACTTGCGATGAATATGTATGCACAAGGTGTAGATCCGAAATTAGATTTATCAAATATGCCGCATATTGCGCAAGTGTATGAGCGGCTGACACAGATGGATATCCATATGCGCCATCCGTATTGCGGGAAACTGGTATTCGCAGCTTTTTCCGGTTCCCATCAGGATGCGATTGCAAAAGGAATGAAATACCGCAAAGATCATGCGCTGCATGAGTGGACAGTGCCTTATCTGCCGATTAACCCGGAAGATGTAGGGCGCACGTATGACAGTGATGTAATTCGCATTAACAGCCAGTCAGGAAAAGGCGGGGTAGCATACGTCTTAGAGCAGAATTTTGGGCTGAAAATACCGTATAAGATGCGCGAGGATTTGGGCTATGCTGTGAAAGATGTTTCAGATAAAGAGCATGCAGAGCTTTCGCCAAAGGAAATTTACGATATTTTTATTCAGCGTTATCAGAATTATACGCCAGTATTTGATATCAAAGGCTGCCACTTCCGCCAGGAAGACGGGATTACAGCGACTGTAAATATTATACAAAATGGCAAAAAGAATATTGTAGAAAGCACAGGGAATGGACGCCTGAATGCAGTCAGCAACACATTTGCTGAATTTTTTAACAAACCATGTGAGATCATATGCTATGAGGAGCATGCATTGGAGGATGGTTCTGATTCGAACGCAATTGCGTATGTAGGAATAAAAGGAGAAGACAACAAGCTGTATTTTGGGATTGGAATTGATCCGGATATTATCCGGGCTTCGATCGATGCGCTTATAACAGCAATGAACAGGAGTATAGAATGAAAAAAGCGGCAGGGTGGCTCAGCGTTTTCTTTGGAACAGTTTTAGGAATTTATATTGGGATATGGAGAATGCTGGTTAAGCCGTTGCTTGGGCTGTACGTTTCTTTCTGCTCAGGAGAGGTGACGATAGTCCTTTTAATTGCTACAGCTGTCAAGTGCTGGCTTTCATTGACAGTTGGTGGCTTAATTTGGTCAATAGGCTACATGATAAAATGTATGCTTGATTAACATTAGCGCAGGTGTTAAGATGCGCTGCAAAGAGGTAGTTTGCGGGGAGGTAGATGTTATGAATTGTTTATCACCATCGATTTTAGCGGCAGATTTTATGAAATTAGGAGAGCAGATTGCATTGACAGAACAGTCAGGGGCGCAGTATCTGCATTTTGACGTCATGGATGGATGTTTTGTTCCAAATATTTCCTTTGGGATGCCAGTGCTTGCATCCGTACGCAAAGGAACGGGTATGATGTTGGATGTGCATTTGATGGTGAAAGAGCCTGCCCGGTTTATTCCGGATGTGGCAGACTGCGGTGCAGATATTATTACTGTCCATGCAGAAGCCTGTACGGATTTAAACGCTACCGTGGACTTAATAAAAGAACGGGAGCTTTTGGCGGGTGTAGCCTTAAATCCGGCAACACCGATTTCACAGCTGTCGTATATTTTGCCAAAAATTGACATGGTATTGATTATGACGGTGAGTCCAGGGATGGGCGGACAAAAACTGATTCCTTATACTTTAGATAAAGTACGCGATTTAAAAGCATTGATTGCACAAAAAGGGTTAAAGACAGATATTGAAGTAGATGGCGGGATTAATTTTAAAACATTGGATAAAGTATTAGAAGCCGGAGCAAATATCATTGTTGCCGGAAGTGCGATCTTTTCTGGGGATATTGAGGAAAATACAAAACGAATGCTGGAAATGATGAAATAGATGGCACAGCAGTTACCAGCAGTCTGTCTGCTGCACCATCGCACAAACTTTTGTATAAGCAAATAAAAAGAAATTAATTAGAAAAAGAAATTATTGGAATTGGTTAGTTTCTTTTTGATACGTGTATCCGATTGCCTGAAGCTTTTCGGTAAGCTGTGGCTGGCTGATGTCTAAAGAAGCACATAGTTCTTCTAATGAGGAATCACAGTCACGCAGCTTTGTATTGATAAAGCTTAACAGCATAACGGGATCTTTTGGGATTTGCGGCATTTTTTCACCTCCTGGAATCGTTGCTTGCTTTGCCTAATCGTATTTCAAAAGCAGACACGATTATTATAGGGTACAAATGCAAAGAATGCAAATTTAATAAAAAAAGACAGTGTGCATTCCATCATATGGATAATTGGAAAAGCACACTGTTTTATTTGTTGCTGTACACACCAGGATTTTGCATTGTTACTGTGACTTCCATTTAGGAAACGGAGAGCTTGGCTTGCAAAAAGGATCTGATATGTATATAATAATATAGCTGGCAAGGATTTGAAACACAAAAAGGACACAAATAGAAGGTATTATGAAAAGTAATGAGGTCAATCGAATGATAGAAGATAAAAAGCTACAGAATGCAGAAGAAAACATTTCTGAGGAACCAAAGAAAAAGAAACGTTCCTTGCTGCGGGAGCTTTTTAGCTTTGTAGAGATTTTTGTAGCTGCGTTTATCTTGGCACAGCTCATGACGCATTTTGTATTAATGAATGCAGAAGTTCCGTCTGAATCGATGGAACAATTGATTGAACCTGGGGATCGGCTGTTCGGATTCCGGTTGGCATACCTGTTTTCACAGCCAGAAAGATTTGACATTGTGATTTTCCGCTATCCGGTTGACGAGTCACAAAATTTTATCAAACGTGTGATCGGCCTGCCAGGGGAAACGGTAGAAATCCGTGCAGGGGAAATTTATATCGATGGTTCGAAAAAGCCTCTGGAGGAACCTTATTTGCCTGAAACATGGGCGGATGATAATGACGGGTATTTGTTTAAAGTACCAAAAGACTGCTATCTGATGCTTGGCGACAACCGGAATATTTCCTTAGATGCCAGATTTTGGGCTAGTGAGGCATTGCAGGCAGGTATTGCAGAGAATGAATCTGAAGCGCAAAAATATACATATGTAACAAAGGAACAGATTCTAGGCCGTGCTGTTTTTAAATATTACCCGCACATTGAATCACTGTTAGCATACGAATAGATACGATATAGAATATAGAAATTAAGCCAAACAGAATAAACAGGCTGATAACAAGGGAGGCAGAAAGCACATGGAAAAAGAACTGGAGAAAAAAGAGAACGAGCAAAAAGAGGAAAAAAAAGGTTCCACGTTGTGGGAGTTTATAAAAATTATCATTACAGCATGTATCGTTGCACTTGTATTGAATCATTTTGTGATCATTAATGCAGTCATACCATCAGAATCAATGGAAAACCTGCTGCAAATAGATGACAGGATCTTTGGCAATCGGCTGTCCTATTTGTTTCATGGGCCGGAGCGCTATGATGTCGTTATGTTTAAATATCCAGTAGATGGAGAAACGATTTATATTAAACGTGTGATTGGCCTGCCAGGGGAAACCGTGGAGATTCGGGATGCGAAAATTTATATTGATGGGGCAAAAGAGCCGTTAAAAGAGAATTATTTGCCAGAGGAGTGGGTAGCCAGAAGTGATGGATATGTGTTTGAAGTGCCTGAGGATAGTTATTTGATGCTTGGTGATAACAGGAATTGGTCAGAAGACGCAAGATCATGGGCAGAGTGTGCGATCGAGGAAGGTGTAGCATCGACACAAGAAGAAGCGCTGCCTTATACGTATGTCCATAAGGATACAATCATTGGGCGGGCAGTTATGAAATATTATCCACATTTTGAGCTGTTTTTAAATATTTAATTTTGCCAGCGGCAAAGGGCTGCATTCACGTTTGGTTGAACATACGCGTTCTTACAGTTTTTACAGTAAATGGAAAACACTGATGTGAAAACTAACCGTCAGACATTTGTTTTTAGAAAAAATAGAGGAAAATGCTTGCACTTGAGAAAAAATTCCTGTATAATCGATTTGTGATGCAAAAACCTGTATGTAATAGCTGGCAGAAAAAAGCAGCATATTTCCAGGAAATTGCACCCAAATATGCGGAATTGATGGAATTGGCAGACATGCAGGATTTAGGTTCCTGTGGGCAACCGTATGGGTTCGAGTCCCATATTCCGCATTATTTAATAAGGATATTTATCGTGAAATTATTAAGCCGGAAAGCTTTCTATTATAAAGCGTTCCGGCTTTTATTTTCAGCATAGACGAAAAAAAGCACTGTGTGTACTTATGGCAGAGCATGAGCAGCATTTATTTAAGGAAGAAAGAGGTTTATTGTATGAAAAAAATGCACAAATATGTCATTCGCTGCTGGTATCTTTATGTATTTGCCATTGCCTGTATGGTAAGTGCTGTTGTACTGGATATGCTGTATCCAAGATTGACACAGCGGATGGTAGATGATGTAATTTTAGACGGAAAGATGGAGTTTTTTGAACAACTGTTGGCTGGAATTGTAATGGTAGGCATTGGGCGTAGTGTGTTTGGATATTTTAAAGAATATATCTTTGATACGCTTGCTTCAAAAATTGGCTCTCAAGTGCGTAAAGATTTATTTGCGCATATCCAGACATTGTCCATGCGCTACTTTGACCATGCAAATACGGGAGAATTGATGGCAAGAGTAAAAGATGATGTCGATAAAATCTGGAATGCGCTGGGGTTTGTAGGAATGCTCATTTTAGAGGTGACGATTCATATTTCACTTGTCTTATATTGTATGTTTTCTATAAGCTGGAAATTGGCGCTTTTGCCAGTTGCAGCAATGCTTTTATGCGGTGTCATGGCTGTGGTTATGGAGCGCAGAATGGATACAGTATATGAAGAAATCAGTGAAGAAAATGCTGTGCTGACTACGATTGCAGAGGAAAATATTGCAGGAGTGCGTACGGTCAAAGCATTTGCGCGGGAAAAGCATGAGATTTTAAAATTTCTCTCTCATAATGAGCGTTATTATGAACTGAATATTCGCCAGTCAAAGGTGATGGTACGCTATTATCCATATTTTCAGTTTATCGGCAAAGTACTCCCAGTCTGCATGGCAGTGATTGGCGCAATGGCAGTAATGAAAGGCAGTCTGACCATGGGCGCGTTAGTGGCAATGATTGAATACAGCCGCAATTGTACCTGGCCGATGGAAATGATGGGATGGCTGTCTAATCATCTGTCTGCCGCTGTTGCTTCTTACCACAAAGTAAGCGATATCTTTGCTCAGACAGCGGAAATTACTGAGAAAGAGGATGCCAAGGTTTTGGAACAAGTGCAAGGGTCTATTGCTTTTGAACATGTCTGTTTTGGGCTGGATGGTAAACAGATTTTAGATAATATTCATTTTCATCTGCCAGCTGGCAAAACGCTTGGTATTATGGGAGCAACTGGTTCTGGGAAATCGTGCCTGGTTCATTTACTGCAAAGGTTTTATGACGTGGACAAAGGGGCAGTCCGGCTGGACGGCGTAGATGTCCGCGAGTTAACGTTAGATCAGCTGCGCAGTAATATTAATGTGGTGCTGCAGGACGTATTTTTATTTTCGGATACGATAGAAGAAAATATTAAAATGGGAAAACGGCAGCAACTGGCTATGAGTGATATCCGCTGCGCTGCGCGCCACGCCCAGGCAAGCGGCTTTGTTGAGCAGATGGACGAGCAGTATGAGACAGTAATTGGTGAACGTGGTGTTGGGTTATCTGGCGGGCAAAAGCAGCGTATCAGCATTGCACGGGCTTTGGCAAAACACAGCCCTATCCTCGTGCTGGATGATGCAACTTCAGCTTTGGATATGGAGACAGAACAGGAAATCCAAAAAATGCTGTATGAGTTAAGGGACACGACAAAAATTATTATTGCGCACCGCATTTCTGCTGTCCGTTATGCAGATGAAATTATTTATTTGGAGCAGGGGCATATTGCAGAACGCGGGACACATAAACAGCTTATGGAAAAACAAGGACTTTATTATCAGACCTATCAGGCGCAATATGGCTGTTGGAAAGAGATGGAATAGGAGGAGGCAGGTATGGCAGTTAATTCATATCGTGAAGATGAGCAGATGAGGCATACTGGCAAACAAAGGATACTTAGGCGGCTGTTGCAGTATTTAGCTGTTTATCGCTGGGCGATCTGCGGCATACTTTGTATTATGGGTGCAACGGTTGGGATTTCCCTGGTTAACCCACTTTTTATTGAGCAAGCCCTGGATGTGTATGCCGTACAGCATGATATAGAAGGTTTATTGAGGCTGGGAGTAATAGCTGTTTTATTAAATGTAGGTTATATGATGCTGGTAAAAGTGCAGATGTATCAAATGTCAGTAATTGCAAATAAAATATTGCTTACCATCCGCCAGGATTTATATGAGCATATCCAAACATTGTCGTTTTCCTTTTTTGACAGCAGGCCAACTGGCAAGATTTTGGCACGAATCATTGGAGATGTCAATGCATTAAAAGATGTTTTTATTAATGCTGTCACAACTTTGATTCCGGAGTTTCTTACAATTATAGGAGTTGTTGTAATTATGTTCGGAAAAGACTGGCGGCTTGCCATTGCTTCTCTTAGTACAATTCCTGTCATGGCAGCAGGCATATGGCTGATTCAAAAGGCATCGCATAAAAGATGGCAGCTGTATCGGAAAAAGTCGTCAAATCTGAGCGCATATGTGCATGAAGATATCGCTGGTATGCGTGTAGTGCAAAGCTTTCAGGCGCAGAATGAGACAAATGAAATCTTTGGAAAACTGACAGATACGCATCAGGAAACGTTTCAGGACGCCTGCAAGTATGCGGACTTATTTGGCCCAGTTGTAGATTTTTGCTGGGGCATTGGAGCCATGATGCTTTACTTGACTGGGGTTCGTATTTTGGGAGTAGACCGCGTTTCTGTAGGCCTTCTCGTTGCATTTGGAAGTTATATTAATATGTTTTGGAATCCTATTTTGAATCTAAGCAATTTTTATAATAACTTAGTTACAAATTTGACAGCTGCTGAACGTATTTTTGATATTTTAGATACAGAGCCTGAGATTGCAGACCAATTAAATGCAAAGGAACTGCCGCCGATTAAAGGTGATGTCGAATTTTTAAATGTAAGTTTTACTTATGATAAAGGAACTTTGGCAGAGACAAAAGTACTTCGCAACGTAAGCTTTCATGTCAAGCCAGGAGAAACGATTGCACTCGTAGGGCCGACCGGAGCAGGGAAGACGACCATTGTAAACTTAATTAGCCGTTTTTATGACATTGAAGAAGGTACGATTCTTGTCGATGGATATAGTTTGGCATCTGTATCGATCGAAAGCTTTCGCAGGCAGATGGGCGTTATGACACAGGACAATTTTATTTTTCAGGGTACAGTACGGGACAACATTCTCTATGGAAAGCTGGACGCTTCAGAAGAAGAAATGATAGCAGCAGCCAAAGCAGTCAGTGCACACGAATTTATTATGCGTATGGAACATGGATATGACACACAGCTGAAAGAACAAGGGGCGGGTTTATCGGTTGGACAGCGCCAGTTGATTGCCTTTGCACGGACGATGATTTCCAAGCCAAAAATATTGATTTTGGATGAAGCGACTTCAAGTATTGATACACATACTGAGATACTTGTACAACAAGGGATTGAAGCGCTGCTGGCAGGCAGGACAAGCTTTGTCATAGCACACAGGCTGTCTACCATTCAAAATGCAGATCGGATCTTTGTAATTGATCAAGGCGGGATATTAGAACAGGGCACGCCGCAGGAATTAATGCAAAAAAAGGGAGCTTATTACCGAATGTATATGGCACAGTTTGCTGGAATGTAGCAAGTAATTTTTTACTTGCAAAATACCCCTGTAGGGTATATACTGTTTGTAGGCACAGTCAAAAGAAAAAGATAAAGGTTATAAAGATAAAGGTGAAAGAAAGGAGGAAAGATAAGTGGCTGGACAAAAGTACGAAGCGGACACATGTCCTTGCATGGAAAAGAAAAAAGAGCGCTCTGAGCAGGAATATAAAGATCTTCTCAACCGTTTAAACCGGATAGAAGGACAGGTGCGCGGCATCAAGGGTATGGTTGAACGGGATGCTTACTGCACAGATATTTTAATGCAGGTAGCAGCTGCGAATGCAGCATTGAATAGTTTTGGCAAAGTGCTGTTAGCCAATCATATTAAAACATGCGTGACAGCAGATATCCGAGCGGGAAAAGATGAAACAGTCAACGAGCTGGTAGATTTACTGCAGAAATTCATGAAATGATCAAAGCTCAGGGAAAGTGCGGGTATGCAAATCTGATTGCTTGCCACAGAATTAACCGATACAATGACATCAACATAGAGAAAGAGAAAGTTCTAGAGTAATTATTTTTACAGAAACAAGTGTTCTGGAACCATTTATGAACATGATTATTATATCAAAATACGAAACCTAAAGAAGCAGGCGCAGAATACGATGTATTGAGCAGTACACAGATACTAGCATCAGAAAAGAAGCGGCACGGAGAACTAGGGAAATATGTAAAAGCAATCAGCCATAGTGTATCCCTGCAAAATAAAAAGCAAGTGTAATTCAATTCTCATATTTGGGGATTATAGATGAAGATGAATATGAAAATGTGAAGAAATTGCTGATTCCTGCTGCTTACAAAGAAGATTGAAGGTAAAGTTATACTATCAGATAAGCAGATGAAAATTGAAACAGTGGAAATTTTGTGTTATGATAATCTGGAAGAAAGGGACAGGGGATGGAAAAAGACCGGGAGAGGAAACGCCAGGAAATACTGCAGCGGATCAAAGGGCTGCGGCTGATAGATGACGAGTTTATGACAAAGTGTTTTGAGGATAATGTGGAATGTACGGAACTGGTGTTGCGGATTATTATGGATAAGGATGACCTGATAGTCAAAAGTGCAAGGACACAGTATACGCTAAAAAATCTGCAGGGTCGTTCGGTCAGGCTGGATATTCTTGCAGATGACAGTTTCAACCGGAAGTACAATATCGAGGTCCAGAAATCAAAAAAGGGGGCTGGTTACAAAAGAGCCAGGTACAACAGCAGCCTGATGGATGCAAATGCGATCCTGCCGGGGGATGATGTGGAGCTTCTGCCTGAAAATTATGTGATTTTTATTATAGAGAGTGATCTGTTTAAAATGGACCTGCCAGTGTATCATATTGACCGGATGGTGGAAGAAACAGGGCTGCCGTTTGGGGATGCTTCGCATATATTGTATGTGAATGGCTCATACCGCGGTGATGATCCGTTGGGGATGCTGATGCATGATTTTTCCTGTACAGAAGCAGGTGATATGCATTATGGGGTACTGTCAGAAAGAGTCCATTATTTTAAGAGAACTGAGGAAGGAGTGAAAGCTATGAGTGAGGCTATGGAGGAACTTGCAAAAAAATGGGCCGAGGAAGAAATTCAGGAAAGAAATGAAGAAGTGGCGTTAGAATTGCTTCGAATGGGACTAACAGATTATGAGAAAGTTGCAAAAGTATCAAAACTTTCTGTGGAAGCAGTAAAGAGACTGGCAGAATTGCAGCCTGTATAAGCGGGATCCTTTACAATTGCGTATTATATATGAGTGTTTGAACATATTTAAAAAAATAAAACTTGTATGGCAGCTGCATTTCATTACAAAAGTGGTATAAATAGTAAGGAAGATAATTATTTATACCACTTTTATAATTTGTCTTATTTGCAGGATGGAAGTGGAAGTAAGAATTGAAAATGATTTTCGCAAAGAAGATTCGAGAGAGATTTAAATGTTCGTTGATGTGTCCCAAAGGTTTTTCTAAGCGATATAGTAATAAAGAATTTAAGCCTATGGAAAGAACTGTGTTTTTGGCCAGACTTGTCTATCATAATATTTTAAATATGCATAATGGTGGATGAGGTAAATAAGTGTGTTGGTTGTATAATGAAATAGTTCCTTATATTAAATAAGCAAAACAGTGTAAAATTAGGAGGGAAGTAGGATTGGAGCAATATACAGTGACTGGAATGAGTTGTGCGGCATGCAGTGCCCGCGTGGAAAAAGCGGTAGCAAAAGTACCGGGAGTGTCGGCATGCTCTGTTAGCCTTTTGACAAATTCTATGGGCGTAGAAGGGACGGCAGACGCAGGAGAGGTAATTCAGGCTGTGAAAGATGCTGGCTACGGTGCGTCTTTAAAAAGCGCAGGCTTAGATATGCAAAAGTCGACAGCGCAGACAGACGATGCACTGGCAGATCATGATACACCTGTGCTAAAACGCCGCCTTTTGGCATCCATAGGATTTTTACTTGTGCTGATGTATTTTTCTATGGGGCATATGATGTGGGGCTGGCCTGTGCCTGCCTATTTTCAGCAGAACCACATTGCAATGGGGCTGGTGCAGCTGCTGCTGACGATAGCTGTTATGGTTATCAATCAGAAATTTTTTATTAGCGGATTTCGAAGCTTATGGCACCGTGCGCCAAACATGGACACTTTAGTTGCGCTCGGATCTTCTGCTGCGTTTGTGTACAGTACGTATGCGCTGTTTGCAATGACAGATGCGCAAGTAAGCGGCGATATGCAGGGTGTTATGGCGTATATGCATGAGTTTTACTTTGAATCAGCAGCAATGATTTTAACATTAATCACAGTAGGAAAAATGCTGGAGGCGCGTTCCAAGGGAAAGACGACAGACGCACTAAAGGGATTGCTAAAGCTTGCGCCAAAGACAGCGTCTCTTGTAAAGGACGGGCAGGAAGTGCAGGTTCCTATTGAACAAGTCAAAAAAGGCGATATCTTTGTCGTACGTCCAGGGGAGCATATTCCGGTAGATGGTGTGGTACTAACAGGCAGCAGTGCAGTAAATGAAGCTGCTTTAACAGGAGAAAGTATTCCGGTTGATAAAATGCAGGGAGATTCTGTATCGGCAGCAACGGTGAATCAGTCAGGTTTTTTGAAATGTGAAGCAATCAGAGTAGGAGAAGATACAGCTCTATCACAAATTATCCGCATGGTGAGCGATGCTGCAGCAACCAAAGCACCAATTGCAAAAGCTGCAGACCGTGTATCTGGTATTTTTGTTCCAGCAGTGATTACGATAGCGGTAATTACAATGGCTGTTTGGTTAATTGCAGGACAGACTGTTGGATATGCTCTTGCGCGGGCAATTTCCGTACTGGTAATTAGCTGTCCATGTGCGCTTGGACTTGCAACGCCTGTTGCAATCATGGTTGGAAATGGCGTAGGTGCGAAAAACGGGATTATGTTTAAAAACGCAGTTTCTTTAGAAGAAGCAGGCAAGACAGATATCGTAGCGCTCGATAAGACAGGGACAATTACAAATGGTACGCCGCAGGTGACAGATATCATACCAGCAGGCGGGCATACAGAAGAAGAATTATTATTTTTGGCAAATGCACTTGAGCAAAAAAGCGAGCATCCGCTTGCAAGAGCAGTTTTGGACTATGCATCCCAAAAAGAGGTGCATCCGGCAGAAGTGAGCGATTTTACAGCTTTGCCGGGAAATGGTCTGACAGCGCTTTATGAAGGCAGCAAATTATATGGAGGCAGCTTAACATTTATTAGCAGCCAGGTACAAATACCAAAACAGCTGGAAACAGCAGCGCATGCATGTGCAAAAGAAGGAAAGACGCCTTTATTTTTTGCAAAAGACAGCCAGGTTATAGGCGTGATTGCAGTCGCAGATGTGATGAAGGAGGACAGCCGGCAGGCTGTACGCCAGCTGCAGGATATGGGAATTCGCGTTGTAATGCTGACTGGGGATAATGAGCAGACAGCCAATGCAATCGGCGCCCAGGCGGGCGTGGATGAAGTAATTGCAGGTGTTTTGCCGGATGGAAAAGAACGTGTCATCCGACTTCTCAAACAGCAGGGAAAGACAGCGATGGTTGGAGACGGCATCAATGACGCGCCTGCCCTTACAAGGGCTGATATTGGGATTGCGATTGGTGCAGGCACAGATATTGCAATTGATGCGGCGGATATCGTTTTAATGAAAAGCAGGCTTTGCGATGTGCCAGCAGCTATCCGCTTAAGCCGTGCAGCACTGCGGAATATACATGAAAATCTATTTTGGGCTTTTTTGTATAATGCAATTGGAATCCCATTGGCAGCAGGCGTTTGGATTTCGCTGTTTCATTGGCAGCTAAATCCGATGTTTGGCGCTGCAGCAATGAGCTTGTCCAGCTTTTGTGTCGTAACGAACGCTCTGCGGCTGAATCTGGTAGCTATACACGATGCTGGAAAAGACAAAAAGAAAGCCCGCAAAAAGACACAGGCAGTTCAAAACGAAAGCGGCATATCACAAAGTAAGCAAAGAGATCAAAGCAATCAAAGTGATCAAAACAAGCAAAGTGCTCAAAGCAATCAAAGTGATTACAACAATCAAAATAATCAAAACAAAGAAATGGAGGATCAGATCATGGAAAAAACAATGACAATTGAAGGAATGATGTGCGCTCACTGCTAGGCAAGGGTAAAAAAGTGTCTGGAACAACTTCCGCAGGTGACACAAGCAGATGT
>CANDJR010000076.1 GCA_947385105.1 uncultured Eubacterium sp. | reverse complement strand
CCCCACTTCAGGTCACACTCTTTCCCTACACGACGCTCTTCCGATCTTTATAATCATCTTCATTCTTACTGAGTATAGCAGAGCAATAGCATACAAATTGTCTTGTTTGCTGGGGTTAACTGATCCTTCCTTTTATAACTGTCTTGTTTGCTTTTTCATGTATCTTTTCATGCTCTGCCTCGTAGTGCCTTTTTTGAAAAATACATGTCTCTTTATACAACAATTCGAACAATTTCAGTCATACTGACCATTTAACCACCAGCGTGTTTTTCATCGTGTATGTGCTTCTCATTTTAATAAATATTCTTTTAACCCTAGTCTTGTTTTAAAGAAATTTAAACTAGCAGGCTTTTTCTATTACTTTTAGTCTGCAACAAAAATACATCCCTTTACAGATAATTCTGTTTCATCAACACAAGTGTTTTGTATAAAAATAGAATAGTTTCCATCCTCTGTAATTATAAATTTGTGCTCTAACGACTCATCTCCATTTATGTATCTTAAATCTCCGCTTTCATCCATAATACCCAGCAAATACTTTTTGTCAGAAGGTATTGTAGTAATATACATTTGGATACACTGTCCGGCATTTACTTTATATATATCACAAATATATCTGGTATTTGCTTTTACTGTCCAGTCTAAGATTTTACTTCCTTCATTGTTCTCTATTTCATTATTTGAAGTATGTACATAGCTCATACCATCCATAGCCAGCTCTTCTTCCTGACATGTGTATTCTATCGGTATATCAACTGCCAAATCAACTGTTTCATTTATCTTTTCTTCAGTATGACAATAAACAAAATTAGTCACACCAGCTATTGCTTTTCCTGATACAAATGCTGTTAGCATAGAGATCATAATAAATAATACTGCAATGAATAATGTCATCAATTTACTTGGGATCTTACTGTGCTGATAGTGCGTCATAAAGTTAATTCTTTGCAAAATGATTTCCTGTTCATTCAAGTATAAAGCAGAAAAGAAATATTTATCTGAGTCCGCATTCCTTTCACATGGAACAATTGCTAAGATTTTATCATAATACTGCCTTGCATACGGTAATTTTCCAGATAGCTCTAGTGCTGAGACATCTGCCATACATTCGCCCCATACCTCCAGACAATTCTTTAAATTACCCATCAATGGGTTAATACAGTGGATAATGGAAATTGCTAATGTTACAGATTTATATATTAAATCGTGATGCTTGTAATGCGATAGCTCGTGATAAAAAATTAATTCTAATTCTTCTTGCGTATAGTCTTTTTCTGGTAATATAACTTTCGGAGATCTTGCATCAACAATTAATGGTGTATTTGTCAGAGGATTTATATATAGGGTTATTTCATTTTGTTTAATATTCAGCTTACTGCATACTGTTTCAAATATATTGACCGTGTCAGATTCTAATTCTACTGCTGGAATATTATCTTCCAGAAACCTCAGCAGATTCTTTTTAGAAATATACTGCTTCTTGCTTTCCCGATATGCTCTCGCAAACCAAATTACCATTGCAACAAAAATAAGCAGTTTCATAATATCTGTATTTACAAATACCAGTTTCCATATTGGCAGATCCCCTTGCAGCCATTTTCGATAAGTAAATAAAACGGCCACATATCCAAGTGGCAGCAGATATGTGATACAAATAAATCGCAGCATAGTATATATCATTTTTGGATCTGTCCGCATAAAAAATCCCCGTAACAACCTCCATACAAATAATAATAACGTGCTTGTTACAGTAGTAATCAAGACTGCGAATAATAATTGGTATATGATATTCATTTGTTTTTCCTCTTTTGTTATTTGTTGCACGTAACCTGGTATCATTTAATTAAATGCACAAGACCACGTCCTTCATTAAGTTTCATCCAACGTATTAACATATGCTGAGAATCCATCTCTAATTTCACGTATTAAGTTGAATTAAAATTGTGTTGTCACTCTGCTTATGTAAATAATTTTACTTTCTTTATGGATTCTCAGCAAAATAAATTATAAATATATATAATTGAGCTTAATAGTCATATGCAAAACTTCCTGATGCATTTAAAGTTACATCTTTATGATTATTCTGTACAAATACACAATACATGTTTGTTGTCGTTATTTTAAAATCATGTACTGCTGCTCTTTTTCCTATTATATAGCGAGCATGCCCGTCATCATCCATAATGCCAAGCCAAAACTCACGATCTGTTGGCTTTACAGAAACAATTGTCTGTATTGTCTGACCAGAATAGACTTTATATTCATTTGTCACATGTCTGACAGTCGGATAAACAGGCCACTCAAAATCATAAAAAACACCTGCTGCGCGCGACAAACTACCTGGTTCTGCTGGATCAGAAATAATCTGTAATCCTTCCATATTGATGTCTTCCACTCTGCAATGGTATTCTACTACTCCATCGTCTGCAACTACTGCCTTTACATTTGGATTATTTGTTATTCCATCACTTTCTTGATTTTGATAAATGATGTCCTGTAAATCGGACACTGTTTTTTCTGCTGCCTGTGCTGGTGTAGCTGACATGAATACAAAGGCTGCAGCCAAAGCAGCTGTTACCATTTTACTCACTGTCTTTGCATGTTGAAACTTTTTCATAGTACTCTCATTTCCTCCTTAATCTGTAAAAGTATTGCGTTGAGAAATGATATGTTTTATAAAATGTACTGGTTGTTCTATTTTCCATTTAGTTCACAAATAGGTTCCCTGCATTCTGATTCCCCCTTATTCAGTCTGACAGTAACCTTACCAAATTATGGTACTAAGAATGTAGCAAAGACATGCCGATAGGAAGACGGCTCATTTCCTTATATGTATAAAAATTTCATATACAAAAAAGCTCCGTGAAACTCACTGTGTCAAAAGCAGTAAAGTGCACATCACGGAACTTATTATCACTGTAAATTTTAGAAATGGCTAATCCAGTTCATCGAGTTTTTTCCGGATTGTTTCGCGATCCGTTTTACTCAGTGAAAATGCAATTTTGCCAAATAGTCCACAGACAAATGAAGACATGTTGCCTCCATTCCAAAATTGGACATAATCTTCCAGTACGTCATCTTTGTATTCTTCTTTGTTTACTAATGGTTGATAAAAGAAACATCTTCCTTTCCGGTACATTTTTAAATATTCTTTTTTAACAAGTCTCGCCAGGAATGTTGAAACTGTCTGTGTTTTCCAATTCTTGCCATACTGTGTATTGACCATCTCTGTGATTTCCTGCATGGATAAATCCTGTGAGCTGTCCCATACACATTTCATGACAACTTTCTCACATTCTGTTATTTCCTTAGCTCTCATACTCCATCCTTTCTCAACCACGCGAATAGTATACTACAATCACTGGTTGCATACAACTTTTAATTGTGGCTATAATTTTAAAGCGCTTTTGCGCATTTTTTTTCAACATAAAAATATAACCGATTTCTGACTCTTAGTATAGCCGAAAAAAAAGCAGAAAACAAGAGAATTTTATCGATATTTCATATGTTTTCAAAAATTTAAGATTTTCCATGTCGAAACCGACAACCGTATAGCAATTACTATTGTACCCTAAAAAGTTCAAATTATTCAAGCTATCTATACAATATCAAATTACAATTTTATTTTAATTTTTCACTGTCAAGTGAGATAAACACCAAACAGCCTCACAACTAATGCAAATTCTAGCTATGCATAAGTATACAAATTTTAGTACGTTTTAAACTCATTTTTATCTTGGCTGATATATTTTTACAAGCGCATTTCGAATCGGTTCTGGCAGCTTTCCGGCTACATTTTTCATTTTTTTCTTTGCAGATGCTTGTTTCTCAATTTCCTTTTTTAAAAAAGCATACGATTCCTGTAAATGTTTTTCCTGCTTTTTTAACGACAACTTGTGAAACGGCTTAATTGGGCCGTGTAAAGGCAACTGCGCCATCTTTTCATCAAACACGCTTTCTGGCTCATTCTGACCATCCATGTAAATATGTGGAAGTTCATTTTTGTCAAGAAAGTCTTTATAATGATCAAAACGCTCTGCATGGCCGCGCTGAAGCACTGAAAAATCTGTTTGATGATAGATTTGCAAAATATCCGTCTCATCCGTAATGTCTGATGCTAACATATGTGGAATATTATGATATCTTGCCAACTCTAAAATCCTGCTGTCTGATACAAAAATAAACGCTGGCGTGCCTGCCAGGATTGCAGCAATATTGCCATGTATCCTTGTTCCAAAAGAGAAGCCAACCCCTTCTAAAAAGGCAAACCAAGAACGAGCATCCGTAAAACCTAATTCATGGCCGCTGGCATAAATTTTACTGCTCATCCTGTACGGATATCCTTTGTATATCTTGGGAAATTTTTCACGGTCTATCGGTATCCCAGCATAAAGCAATAATAAATCATCAATCCCCTGCGGGACATAGGTATAGTTTTCAAACCTCTTTGCGCTCTGGAAAACAAAATGCCCAAGCTTATGCGGTATTTTGATTTTGCAGTTCACGCTAACAGGTGTACTGGTTGTTAATTCCGGTAATATGCGCAGCGGCAGCTGCGGCCCGTGTAAATACATAGAAGGACACCCAATAACTGTAAAATCCCGTTCCTCCGAAAAACCCAGCCGTTTTAAATAATGTGCGGTAAACTCGCCGCGAACTCCCACAAGTACGGATTTTTTTAAAACCTCTTTTATAAATCCCTGTACTTCCTTATCATATTCTTGTGCACCATCCAACCCTTCTAACGGCGCCTGTACGCCAACTCCTATCACAATACAAGGAATGGTTAGCTTTTTAACAAGCGCTGTCAGATAACCAAGCTCAAAAATAAATGACTTGCGAAATGCATTTGCAAGCGGTATGACAAAGTAATCATAGGTTTCATTCCATTGAGCAATCTGCTCTGGTGAATAAAGATGATTCGTCGAGATCGTAGTAATTTGTGTATCCGCCCGCATCAATATTCGCATAATACTATACGGAAATATCATATTGCCTATATTGTCCCCAATTAAATTGTGGAAAATAACCTGCGGTGCACCCAGATTTTCCAATGGAGACAGACCGGCCCGCATCAAAATTTTAACCATGTCTTTTCCCCTCATTTGCATTTAGTATCATATCCAAAATCCGTTCTGTTGCATGTCCGTCACAAGAAGCCATAAATTGTTCCCGAAACTCACGCACTTGTTGTCTGTCAAACCGTTCTTCTATATGCATGATATAATCAATCATAGCATCATTAGTATCAAATACCGGGCCAGGCGTTAGCTGATGGTAATCATAATAAAAACCGCGCCAATCAAAATATTCATCCAAATCATAAGAAAAGAAAATCATTGGACGCTCGAACAGTGCATACTCAAATATAATAGAAGAATAATCAGAAATGCAAATGTCGCTGGCACATATTAAATCTTCAATTGATAATTCTGCTGTCACATCTTTTGCAAAGTTCTCACAGCCTGCTGGTATTTCTGGCGGGTGCTTGATGAACGGATGCTGCTTAATGGCCAGCACATAATCTTTGCCCAACGCCTCCATCATTTTTGGAATATCCAGCTGATCTGGTGCAGATGCATCGGCAGCTTGTCCACGAAAAGTTGGCGCATAGAGAATTATTTTTTTTCCTGCTGCAATTGGCAGGCACTGCTGCACACGCTTTTTTGCAGCCTGCAAATAACGATCGCAGAAGAATACGTCTGTCCGGCTAACACCAACTGCTTTTAAGCATTCTGGATGATCTTCCAGCTGCATTGCCTGTGCATATGCCCATGAAACTTGCGGGCTGCTTAATGTCACATAAGTCGTATTTCCATAATAAGGATAGGTCTGCATCTCTTTTGCATCTTTTCCATACTTAAGCTGCGCAGTGCTAAAGCCAAATTTTTTGAATGCTCCACACGCATGCCACGTTTGTGTTAAAATGGTTTCTTTACGCATAGGAATACTGCCGATGACATTGCATCCTTCATTTAAAAATACATATTTTGCATCTGCCATATCTTTTAACATCATACAGCATCGTCTTGTATAATCCAGTTTTCCTATAAATCCACTGCGCAAATAATGCACATGGACACAATAACCACCCTTTTTCTTAAATGCCCGATAAAGCAAACGAAAGCTGTCAGACACGGATGGCTCGCGTACTTCTACAAATAGAACCTTGTTTTCCTGCAACGGCTTTTTCGCATTTTTGCAGTAAATACTGCGAAACAGAATGCGAAACATCACAAATTTTGTTATCTGTGATATTCCTTGTTTAATTTTAGCCTTCATTCCTTCCATAATAACATCCTCCCCCGTATCTCCCCCTCTATTCCATCATATTAGATTTATATTATATTTTATATATTATGCTTTCATTTATATTGTATTATTATTTGTATGATACTTTTATTTATATATTGTACTATTATTTGTATTGTATTACTATTTGTATGATACTTTTATCTATATTGTACTACTATTTGTATTGTATTATTATTTGTATGATACTTTTATTTATATGCACTTTTTATTAAATGTACTTTTTGTTTTTTCTATTCTTCTTTTGCAGCATATGATTTTCTTTACTAGTTAACCATTTAATTTTCTACCTATTTTTTCGCTGCGCGCTCTGTTATTGATGCTTTACATACTGTTTTTTCTACATGTGTATATCTTTTTCACTAGCTGTACTTTTGGTTTCCACTTTTAACCTTTTTATTATCTGTTCTGCTGCTTACACTTCACATACTTCTTTTTCTACATGAATATATTTTTGTTTTTTAATGGCTGTACCCTTTATTTTCACTAATTACTTTTTCTACTTATCTTTTCCTTGTAATTAGTTTTCATTTTTCATTAAATATATTCTTAATTTTATACCAATTATTCATTATACTGGCTAATACAAAAAAAGCATCCTTCTTATTTAATAAATATCCTTCTTATTTAATAAATGTCCTTCTTAAAACTGAACGAATACTCCTACTCAATCCGCATACTTTCGAATCATCCCACACATTAATATCTTTGCCTCTTAAAACCCCCTATGCCACCCCTGACGTCTATTCGTCCCATAGGAGGATTGTCTTTCCGATCAATTTATGGATATCGGCTTCAAATGCATTTCGGATGTCTTTGATATCCCTGACTGTATACTTTTCGCCCACAATATTTTCCAAATATGCTGTCAGCTCTGGATGCTTTTGATATAGATCCAAAACACCCATAAAATCTGAGCGTCCGCTCCGGCTGCTGCCAATGACGCGCAGTCCTTTTTCTAATATCATACGCGTATTCAGTGGCGCAAGCTCCTCTGTCACGCCTAATAGCCCAATCGTCCCTTCTGGACGGATATGGTCAATCATTTGGTTGACTGCTACAGATGCTGCCGCTCCTCCAACACATTCCAGCGCGTGATCCATGGCAAAATGCTCATCTAACTGTACAGTTAAAAATGTCTGGTCTGCAAATGTAAAATAACTCAGCTTTTCTTCATGCACGCCAACTACGTAAAGCTGTATGCTCGGATATAAATATCGCAGCAGCAATGCCGTAATATATCCCAGATTCCCATCTCCCCATACTGCCACTTCCTGGATACGTCCGTGTGAAACTGCAAAGCAGTGCATAATCGCATGATAAGCAACACTTACAAGCTCTGTAAACGATGCAACCTCTAAATTGATACCACATGGCAGTGGAAGGACACGCTCTGGGATCGTCTGTATATATTCCTGCAAAAATCCGTCTACTCCGCTTGCCCGAAACCGCGAACTGCTTAAATAATTTTCTGCAATCACAGCATCCTGCTGTATTGGCAGGTTTGGAATCATAACGACTTGCTGACCAATGCGAAACTGCGCCGTAGGGTCATAGATGACCGTTCCAATCGCCTCATGGATTAACGCCATAGGCAGCTTTGTGCATAAGATTTCCTCTGGGCGCTTTCCTTGATAATATCTTTGATCTGCCTGACAAATAGACAGATGTGTCGGTCGAACAAGCATATGACTGCTGTCCAATTCTATATTTTTAAAAACGACTTCAAATTGCCGGGGACGTTTTAATCGATAAACTGTATTTAACATATGAAATCCTTTTTGTATTTTTAGCCTTTACTTTTATGAGGCATAACATTTAATAAAGTATTAATTTAGCTAATATTAACTTTAATATCATTCATTTGAATAGCATTTATATAAATATCACCTATTCAAATAGATTTTATCCTAATAGCATTCATTCTAATAAGACAAACTCAAATAATATTCATTTGAACAGTATTGATACAAATGACCATCAATTATAATAACATTCATTTCATTAAAACTAATTTAAATACCATTCATTTCATTAACTTTCATTTAAATACCATTGATTTAATTAATTTTCATTTAAACACCATGAATCTAATCAGTTTTCATTAATAAACATGATTCATTCATTAACTTTCACATAAATACAAATAATATAATCCGTATTCATTTGTACACGATTCATTCATTTAGCTTTCATATAAATAATATTAATTTGCTTAACTTTCATCCAAACAATATTAATTTACTTAACTTTTGTTCATATAGCATTAACTTACTTTACACTAATTTACTTAACTTTCGTCCAAACAACATCAATTTACTTAACACTAATTTAATTAACCGATGTCTAAACAACATCAATTTACTTTACACTAATTCAATTAACTTTCATTAAAATATAATTGATATAGAAACTATTAATCAATCCTGCCCATCGTTTGATACAATCAATGCTTCTGCTACTTTCAAATCATAGGGATACGTAATTTTAATATTATAGACTTCGCCCTGGATTAAACGCACTTCTTCCCCTTTGATTACAAAGATTTTGCACGCATCGGTTAAGATGGTTTTCTCCTGTGGTGTCAGTGATTCATAGACACGCCGTAATTTTTTTGCTTTAAATGACTGCGGCGTCTGTCCCTGGTACATCATCGTCCGATCTGGTATATCAGAAATAATCTCATGCGAAATACTTTGTACAATGGTATCTGAGGCTGGAATGACTGTGTCACATGCTCCAAATTCCTGCGCTGCACGAATGTTTTCTTCTAAAATACGATGTGTCACAAATGGGCGGACAGAATCATGCGTCACGACTACGGTATCTTCATCCAGCATTCCCTGGCTATCCAAATAATGAATCGCGTTCATAATTGTCTCATTCCTTGTATGTCCGCCCTCCAGAACGATTATGTGTGCCTGATGCTGCGGCATATATTTGCGGATTAAATCTTCGGTATAACGCATCCATTGTTTCGGTGACAGCACTAACACCTGATCAAATCCTGGATGAACAACAAATTTTTCCAGAACTAAAATTAAGATTGGTTTTCCGCCAACCTCCATAAACTGCTTTGGTTTTTCCACATTTCCCATTCGTGCACCGACTCCGCCAGCCAGAACAACGCCATACACATTTTTTCTTTCTTCCATAAATTAATCCTCTTTTAATGAATCGCTAGTGTCTTCCTATCCAGTGCCTTCTTGCCATTGCAAATAAAATCCGCCATTCGTTTGGTAACATGTCCGTCACAACCGGACATATACTGATGATAAAATGCGTCGACTTCAGCTGCATCCTTCCCTTTACTGGATAACGCGCAGCGTACTTTTGATTCCAATTGCCGTTGATCTGTTACGATGGCTCCTGGCAGTTTCTTGTAATCCAGATAAAAACCTCTTTCCACACCATAATCTGCCATATCCGGAGAATAAAACAGCATTGGACGCCGATAAATACAGTATTCAAAAATGATAGATGAATAGTCTGTAATTAACAGGTCGGTCACTGGCAGCAATTGATCTGTCGTAAGATCACAGTTATCATAAGGATACTTTTTTGTCAGAAGCGGATGCACTTTCACAATCAGAAATGCATCTTCTTGCAATTGCCCGCTGAGTTTTCGCATATCCTCATATTGCTCCAGCTTTGGATCTGCAGGGCTGCCACGGAATGTTGGCGCCCAGAGAATGATTTTTTTTCCCTGCGCATCCGGATATTTTTCGTAAAACAATTTACGACATGCCTTATTATACGTCTCTTTGAAATATTTATCTGTTCTGCATACACCCATTGGCTGAAATACATTCGCTGCAAGCTGCATTGCACTTTGAAAATGCGGCGCACATGCTGGTGCACTCACAGTTACCAGATCTGTATTTTGAAAAACATTTCCTCGATAAAATGCCGGAATATCACCCGGCGTATCATAGCCAAACTTCTTAAACGCACCGCATCCATGCCACAGCTGGATAACAGTCGTCTCTTTACGCTTTTTACAGGATGCTGCAGGCAGAAAATTATCACAGAGTACGACATATTCTGCCCGTGCATAATATTTCATAAACAGCAGCATGCGCTGCAACAGACGGCGAAAGGAAATCTGCTGATAATTATCATAAATTTCCACTACCTGCATCGTTCCCCGCCTCTTGATTTCTCTGACGAGCGGCACGATACTGGAGGGCGCCTGAAAATGGTGCGCATCTGCAAATACAATCAACCCTTTTTGTATTTTCTCCGGTTTTTGCATCCGGTATACAAGTGGCAGTAGTATATTTTGCACTGCCATTTTTCCATATTGTCGAATGATTAATTTTATTTTCATATTCGTTTTGCGTTTCCCTCCGTCTATTTACAAACGCTCATTGCCTGTTCTCTTACAGAAGTAACAAATGGACTGCACAGACACATCGTCAAACATGCTCAAAATCCAAAGGCTCAAAATCAGCGGCGCTCAAACTAAACAATGCCCAAAATCAGCAGCGCTCATACCAGCCTTCCAGCTCACGTACAGATAAATAAGAAGTTGCAACCCAGTCCACACCTATTTCCAGTGCATGCACTGCTTCTGTATACGTATTATACGAAAAAAGGCAAGATTTTAACTTCTGCTCTTTTAAAAACTTGATAACATCCTCTGCAAATGCTTCTTTTGGCATAGACACCCACTTGATTTGGCGTTTCTTACAAAACTTTGCGATAGAAGCAAGCGTAATGCCTTTTTCTTCCCGCTGCTGCTCTGTCGCTACAAAAAACATAACTTCCATTGGAAGTGATGCCTGCTGCACAGTTTCTACATCATATCTGCTTTGTAGGCGTATCATCAGATGTTCACGCCAGTAAGCTGCATCTTTGATAGCAGCTGCCCTAGTATCCATAGTATTGCCGGCAGTGTTTTGCAGCTTCGTTTGATCTGTGCCTGATGCATCTGCAGCTGCCTGCACATTGTCCATACTGCCGCATAATTGTGCAAGCTGCTCTATCATCACTGCCAGCACTTCCTTTTTAGGTTTCCCAATATCTAAGATAAGTTTCCAATTTCCGGGCTGAGAACTCATGGTGTCCAATAACTGTTCAGCGTCCATCGTCTCATAATGATCGCTATACAGCCCGCATTGCAGAAATTCTGCATAAGCCATGCCATTGCTGTCATATTGGAGCGGATCCACACCTAGCTTTTCGTAAGATGCTTTCGACCAGCCGTTGACACAGACAAGCCTCCCGTCTGTAGTCAGCCGGATATCTGCTTCAAAGTTACGAAAACCGTTTTGAAAAGCTGCGTGCAGCCCGTTTGGAGAATTCATATTCAAATACCGCATGGACAGTCCGCCTAATGCGCATGCAACCAAGCGGTCCACCCATGGGATCCTTTGTGTCACTGTATTCCCACGCTTTTTTTTCCATGCCTGCGTGCCATAACGGCGCACGAAACGGTTCAGCGGCTTTTTCACACTCTTTTTCCAGCTTTTCTCACATGGACGAACGCCTTCAGATAAACTTTGCAAGAGACATTGTACAATCTGCTTTGGTTCAAACTGATCATGGGTAAAAAACCGCTGCGGATATCCGATCCGCTCTCCCCAAAACAGTAGTTTACGGTTCCATACAATTCCTATGCTTGGTATTCCAAGTGCATAAGCAATGATATTTGCATGCATCCGGCAGGCAATGATCCCTTCAAATCCAGCGATTGTCTGCACCAGCTCCCTGCTCTCTGTCGGACGATTCACTAAGAGCGTTTCCTGCTCTTGCTGCCTGCCCATAAATTCCAGTACTTCTTTTGCAAATTCATAATCCGAATGCAGGCCATTGACAAACAGTTTCCATGCATAACCGTGTTCTTCCAGTTCATGAACAATCCCAGCCCATAGTTGCAATTGACATTCTTTTGTCACCTGGGGCAGTTCATTATCTTCGAAAATACGGCTGCGGACGATCCCGATGCCAATGGTATGTGACGGATCGCTTTTTTGAATCTGATAGGCTTCTTGCGTATAAACAGCTGAATCTATGACTGCTGCTGTATCTACTGCTGCGGCCCGCCCAGCGTCCAAATAATCGTTTTGCAGCGTTTCGTAATCATCCCGCACCGTAATCCCTTTGACACAATCATAATTTAACGCCTGCTTAAGCTGCAGACATCTATCGTCTGTGCCGTCATATCCTTCGACCCCGACACTGTTAAAAAAGACAGGAATTTGATACTCTTTTGCATACTGCAAAATTTCAAAAACAGATTGATAAAAATGTTCGTACTTGTATTTGATAATGCCGCCGCCGTCAAAAATGATCAAATCAGCCGCCTTGACCATCTCAAAGTCCCGGCTGTCCATACCATAACGCTGCAGAACATAATGCCGCCTGGTAAAAAGCGGGAACGCCCGCTTTACCAAATAAGCAGCATTTTCTGCTATGACAGCATCTCCAAGATTTCTGTTCACAATTTCTACCAATAACACCTTTACCTTTTCCCGGTAAAGTCTGTTGGTGTTAGTTGTCTGTTTTTGCTGGTTTTTTTCCATCTTTTTTCCTCTTGACTTTAACAGAATCACTGTACACGCCGCGCTTACTTAAAATTCTAACAGAAAGCGTCTGTTTTTCATTTGTTTTTGGCAGCTTAATCCGATACAAATAGCCACCGTTTTCTGCCTGGTATACGCCCTTTTTCTTTGTAGCATAAACCTTGCCGTCAATTTTTAATTCTACCTTGCCGGCTTCTTTTGTAAGCACATGCAGTCTCTTTGTCGAAAAGGTTACTTTATCATCCAGCACTTTTGGCGTCTCAGGAACAGAGGACAATACCTTCTTTTCGATCACACCGGCAATCTTACCTTCATCTCTTGCAACAACATAGATCGTATCCCCGGCTTCTAACGTTTCTTCCAGTTCACACGTAAACTGTCCGTCTTCGTCTAAATCTACTGCCACGCTTTTTCCATTTACAATGACAGAAACCAGATACCCTTCTAATGCATCTCCATAAAACTCTGTCATATCATCGTAAATGTCTTCTACTGACAGTTCTTTTTTATCAATGAGTGTGTAATTTGTATATGGCTGTACCGTAGCTGCTGTCTTGGCACTGTCCCGATCTTTGCCGTTTAGCTTGTCATGCACTACGACAGAGACTGTTTGCACATCAGAAAGCCCTTTTGTCTGTACTGCGAATGTACCGTCTTCCTGCACTTGTCCTTGGAATGTATCCCCACCAACAGTTACTGTCACAGTACCGTCTTCGTTTACATTTGTTACACTTCCATACACATAATCTTCCACACTGCACATCTGTTCCAGCTTCGGCTTATTCGGGCCGTTATCTGCGGTTTGCAAAGCAAGCTGTTTGCTCTTTCTGCCTGCTTGATCCAGTGCATAAAATTTCACTTTTTTGCCTGCGTCCTGCGCTGGCAAAGAAAGCTTAAACGATTTCCCATTCTGTGTGTATCCTACCGGATACATAGATGCAGATGCATTATAAATTTGAGAATTTTGGTAAATCGCTTTTCCTTCTTCCCCGCTGCAGTATACTTTACTGCCGACAACTGCTACAATGATGGACGAGGAATCCGTATAGGTACCCGATATACTCTCTTTTGTATTCGATACCTTTTCAATATTTGGAATGTTTGGCCCTTTTTTCGTTACTTTTGCAAATGTATCTTTGCTTCTTTTTCCGGTAGCGTCCATACAGTATGCCTTTACTGCCATTCCAGCATCCAGCCGTTCTACTGTACAAGTATACGTTCCATCTTCTTTTGCCACAGTCTCGTATGTCTGTCCGCCTGCGTCCAGATAGACAATCGTCCCATATCTGGACAAACCTGTAACTTCTGATGAACGGTTGCTTACCTTATTAATTGTAGGCGCCTGTAAAATAGAAGTATTGATATTGGTAATATTGACATACTTTACAGTCTGATTGCCTACATAATCTTCTGCTCTGACAGAATAGACATTGTTGCTGTCAACCATAAATGCTCCGCCAGTAACCGCTTCTGCTGTTTCCCACAAACTGCTGTCCAGCGCCTGCCGCCCTGGCAGCCACTTAATTTCACGTACGCCGGATTCATCATTTGCCTGTACCTTCACTGGAATCGGTGCATCTGTTTCTTCTGTAACAGTAGATGATACCACAAGCAGCGGACAGTTTTTATCTTCCTCTTTTTC
>CANDJR010000075.1 GCA_947385105.1 uncultured Eubacterium sp. | reverse complement strand
ACCACTTCAGGTCACACTCTTTCCCTACACGACGCTCTTCCGATCTTCTTCACTCACAGCTGCAATCGAACTGATAGATTCATTCACTTTTGAAATATGCGACTGGCTCTCTTTATTTAATTCCCAGGCATTTCTAATTTTTTCTGTCATAAACTCCAAGGTTTGGATCGTGCTTGACGTACTGCCTACACTTTTTTGTGAAGCGATTTTAATATTTTCGACAAATTCTCCCATCGTTGCTGTCAGCTTTTGTGTCTCGCCTGCCAGGGCACGGATTTCATTTGCTACAACAGAAAATCCTCTGCCTGCTTCTCCTGCCCTTGACGCCTCAATCGCAGCATTGAGCGCCAAAAGATTCGTCTGCAGCGATATTGTGTCAATACCAGCAATTACCTGGTTCATATTATTAATGACTTCCATTAATGCATCCATATCTTTTTGCATTTCTCTTGACTCTACGATCGTCTGATCGGAAAGTTCTTTTACATCGGTTAAATCCTTTTGTCCCTCCTGCATCTTTCGGTAAACCTCATCCGTCTCAGCCGATACTTCAATAATCGTATTCGTCATTTCTTCGTGCTGGTTATTTGCACCGGACGCATCCCCTGCAGATCCAAAAATAGTTTCTGTTGCCTTTGCTACCTTATGGGATATATCTACGATATTTTGCGTTTGGTGCTGCATGACTAAATCAAGTGAACTAATTTGCATAACTGCTTTGATATTTTTATCAAACACCTCTGCAAATTGCTTGCGTCCATGCGTCAGCCTCTCATAAATTCCTTGCATTTGCGGCTCTTTTGAATAATCCGCCTGCTTTAAATCTGACACTGACTGCAAAAGTATGTCTTTTTTTCTTCCCATTGCCATGTCTTTTTCCCCTACTTTCTTTATAATCTATGCTGACAAGCGAACAAAGCTGTCCTTTTCATTTTCCAAGGCAAAATGTCACATGCTTTATTACATTTAATTCTATTATACCTTCCTTTGTGAATAAAATCAACGGGTAAGAAAAAATGGTAGACTTTCGTTACTGTTGTTACTGTTCACACAGGACTTTGCATTTACTGCAAAATCCGTAAGAAAATGATTCAGGAGCGCAAAAATTCTATTGCCGAAGGCAATCTTATATGAATTTTTGCATGTTACTGAGAACGGAGTGAACAGTAACGACTTTGCAGCTCTTTGCCGCAGGCAAACTTCCAATGGACTGCATTCCGTTACTGTGAGTACCAAAGTGTAAACAGTAACCATGTCCATTGTAAATTTGCATTAAAAAAGTATTGTAGGAAATTGACTTCTACGACAAACGAGGTTATAATCTGGATATCTATACAGTATTTGCCTTTGGCAAGCTGTTTGAAAGGAACAAAATATTATAGTAATCAATAGGAGAGAATGTATGCTACACAGAAAAAAGAGCGCTAAGGCACCAAATACCGACAGCAGCCTTAGCAATAAGATCATTTCAAAAATGGCGTATATTACAGCCGGTATTTTTTTGCTAACCATTTTGATGTCTGCTTTTCTTGCAGCAAAGTCACTGATTCAGGTAAACCGGGACAAGCTGACGGCGGTTGCCTATGAAAACGCGTTTTTAATAGCAAATGATATTGAAACAGACTATGGAAAAGTGATTGGATTTGCCGGTTCCCTGCGGAATATTTCCGAATTAGATCCAACCGAGCAAAGGGATGCAATTGACCGGGCTTTAGTCGGACTATTAGAAAGCGGCGGTGATTATCCGACAGCATTTGCATATTTTGAGCAAAACACAATTGCAGATGCAAACGGAGAACCTTACAGTGTCCATCACAAGGATATTGCATACGAATCCGTTGTATATCCAAATGAAGAAAAAACAGACTATGTATTCGAAAAACACGAGGACGCATTTGATAACTATACAAAAGAATACTATATGCAAATAAAAGAAACGGGAAAACCCTATGTCATGGATCCTTATATCTATGAACTGATGGGCGAAAACATTATCATGATCAGTATTATTGCTCCTATCTATGATGCACAAGGCGAATTTCTTGGTGTAACAGGTGTGGATGTGGCATTGGACGATATGCAGGAAAAGCTTTTGGTCAGTACTGATTATAACACAGCACACTTAGTTGCCCTGGCTAAAGACGAAACAGTTTTGGTGGATTCTGCAGACAGTAAGAAGGTTGGCCAGTCTTCTTCCGATGTCGGATACGAAAGATTGGCTGAATATGCACAAAAAATCGATGCTATGCCTGAAGGTGACCAGGAAAACAGCCGTTTTTTAGTCAAGAGCGGTAAAAATTATGGAACAGGGAAAAGCGGAATGTCTGTAAGTATTCCATTAACAGTAAGCGGGAAGACGAACTGGACGCTACATATGTCAATAAACAAAAGTGAATTTTACTGGGACATCTTAGAAAGCACAGGAAAACTGACGTTTATTGTAGTCATTTTTGGGCTTTTGCTTCTTACGACAATGAATCGTATGATTAAACATTTCCTTGAACCGATCCAGATCATTACAGATGAAGCGGCACGGCTCGAAGCAGGGGATTTAAATATCCATATTGATATTCAGTCAGAGGATGAACTTGGTCGCCTTGCGCAGGCATTTAACCATATCAGTACAACAATGAGCAGTTATGTAGAGGATATTTCCTCCCAGCTTTCACAGATGGCGGATAACAATATGGACATTGCGATTACGCAAAACTATATTGGAGATTTTATCCCAATTCAGGCCTCCATTGAGAAAATATCCTATTCTTTAAATGAAACGCTTCATGAGATCGTGTATTCTGCGGACGAGGTTTCTACTAGTTCAGAACAAGTATCTAGCGGTGCACAAGCTCTTTCGGAAGGCGCATCCGAGCAGTCATCGGCTGTTGAACAGCTGGCTGCTTCTATTGAAAGCCTTGCGCAGGATGTGGCTGGCAATGCAAACGACGCGCAGACCGCAAATGACGCTGTATCTGAGGTAGGCCGCAAAATCCGGGAAAGTAACCTTGAAATGTCGCACTTAACAGAAGCAATGTCTAAAATTAGTCAATCGTCCAGTGAGATTGAAAAAATTGTAAAAACGATTGAAGATATTGCCGAACAGACAAACCTGCTTTCACTAAATGCTTCTATTGAGGCAGCCAGAGCCGGAGAGGCTGGCAAAGGCTTTGCAGTTGTTGCAAATGAAATCCGGGAGCTGGCGGCAAAGAGTGCACAAGCAGTTAACCAGACTGCGGATTTAATCCATACTTCCCAAAATGCCGTAGAAAATGGGATTCAAATTGCTGATCATACCGCAGAATCTCTTGTAGCAGTTGTGGAAGGTTCGGAAGAAGTACTGGGTTTTATGGACAAAATCAGCGGCGCTTCGCAAAACCAGAAAGGCGTACTGGAACGGCTTATGGAACACATAGATGCCATCAACAACGTCGTCCAGTCCAACTCTGATGCAGCGCAAAACAGCGCGGAAACAAGCGCAGAATTGTCAAAACAGTCAAAACGGCTGCATGAGCTGGTGAATCAGTTCCATTTAAAGGAAACTATGTCAAAAGATAGTACAGAATAGCTAATTATAGCTGATTGTCGAATCATGATGGCACTTTTTGGCAATAATACAGCACATTTTTGTCGAATCATGATGGCATTATTTGGCAATGATATAGCACTTTATTTGTCGAATCATGATGGTATTATTTGGCAATGATAAATGGCATTGTTTGTATAGTGAAAGGCTGTCGCACAAAGTAAATGACATACAACAGCAGGTAGTCCGCAACGGAAAATATACTGCATATTGTATTCTTTTTACTTCATACGACAGCCTCTTTTTCTTAATCAATCGTTTTTCTTACAGTTCCTTTTTATCTATAGCATTGATTCTTAAAAAGCTGACCCAGAAATCTTTTTTCTTTCTTATATAGTATTCTCACTGAGAACCGCACTTAAGCTACGTCTTTGAAATTGCAATCGCACGGAACTAAGGTTTGGATTGTTTTACCTGCCCTTATACTTGCACCTGGAAATGCTCAAATAAAATCTTCTCTGCCTGTGCGCTCCACAATCCTCTATTTTTCCTGCATGCTTCGTCCAGCTTGGCAAACAATGGATCTGTTTCTCCTAATTTTCCAAAATCCTCAATGGCTGTTAACGGCATATCAAACTGTGTATAAGTCAGCTTTTTTCCGCCCGGTATATTTGGTAAGTTTAACGTAGCATCTGCTATACTGTCAATACCGCCTACATGTGTCACCATAACAGCTGGCTCTATGCTGCCCTTTGCTGCTAAATCATTTGCTTCGATTAAGTCATCATTATTGCCACCTGTTGTGCCTACGATATGCTGGCTTGTATAATGGACATCGTATAGATTAATCTCTGCTTTAAACTGGTTATCAGTCGGGCCTGCAAAGAAATTCATACACCCGTCAAATGCCATAATTTGATCACCCAGTTCCGCTACCTTTCGGTTAGGCACATAGACAAATACATCATCAAAACCTTTGCCGCCTGTAAGATCAATTAATTCTTTTACCGGATCTGCCATTGCTGCTGTGTTGACATACATAAGCTCTACACCGTGTTCTTGTGCAAACGACTCCGGAATTACTTCACGCGCACGTGCAATTTTAGCATCATCAATATCTGTAACAACAATCCGCTTCGGTTTCTTTTGAAACTGAATGCCATAGCTGACTGCGCCAAGACCCATTGGCCCGCATCCGCCTAAAATAGCAATATCACCGCCTTCTTTCGTGCCGCCGCTTAAATCATGGTTGCGCTTATTTGTATGGTAATTTCCATGATAGCCGCCAATAATACAGCTCATAGGCTCGCCAAGTGAAGCTTCAAAAAAGCTTTCCCCTGCATAAGGCATCAGACATCCAAGCTCCATGACTTCATGAGGAATCACGCAATAGGTACATGCACCGCCGAAAAATTCATACGAATATCCAGGAGAAGCTAAACTTCCTTTATAATTTAACGCTGGCTGCTGTGCAAATTTCATGCCCGGATGGAACTGATCCTTCCATTTTTCACCAACCTCAACAATGACGCCTGCAAACTCATGTCCAATAATAATCGGATTTGTATCAATATTTTGCGGCGCGCGCTTATGCTTTTTCCCTTGCTCTACAAGCTTATATGTTGACATGCAGATACTGTCGCTCATAACCTTTACAAGTATTTCATCATCCTTTATGGATGGCAGTTCAAATTCTTCCAGTCTCAAATCTCTTGTTCCATACATCCTGACTGCTTTCGTTTTCATAATTGTGCTCTCCTTTACTTATTCACAATTTCATATTTTACACTATTTATTAATTCAAAATATCATATACTATTTATTAGAAAATCTTTTGGATTTCAACCTGTTTGGATAACGTATCTACCAGTTCCCTTGTCGGCGGCTTTGTCCCGATTGTAGTAACTGCCCCTGCCGAAGCTGCCATGCACAATCGTACGGTTTGTTCATGATCCAACTTTTGTTCCCAGGAATATGCCAAAGCTGCTACCATAGCGTCTCCTGCCCCAACTGTAGAATGCGCTTTAACAGAAAGTGCCGGGCATCTTACCTCATAGCCCTCGCGCACCATCATGGCACCGCTTTTCCCCATTGACACAGCTACTGTGCTGATACCTTTTTTTTGCAGATCTTTTGCCATCCTTAATAATTCTTCATCTGATGCACGGTAATCACAGCCAAAATATTCTTCCAGCTCGATCCGGTTTGGCTTAATGATATCCGGCCCTGCCTCTAAGGAATGCCGGAACAGTTCTCCATCAGCATCAAGTAAAACTTTTGCGCCTGCTTCATGCATCTTTTGAATCATTCTCGCATATATTTTTTTGTCGACTCCGTTTGGAATACTCCCTGCCAGAATCACAAGCGTCTGCGAATCCGCATAGCTTTCCAGTTTTTCAATTAATTGATCGATCTGGCTTTCTAAAATAACCGGGCCAGGCTCATTTAATTCTGTGACAGCGCCATTTTTTTCAAATACCTTTGTATTTGTCCTCGTCTCGCCTTCGACCCAAATAAAATCATTTTGTATTTCTTTTTCATCTAATACCGATGCAATGGTCCTGCCCGCGTTGCCGCCTAAAAAGCCAGTCGCGATACTCCTGCCGCCTAACTCCCGGATTGTTTTCGATACATTGATACCCTTGCCGCCTGCGTCATATTCTACTTTTTGGATGCGGTTTAAACCACCCGGCTGTAATGTGTCTATTTCTACTGTTTTATCAATCGCCGGATTCATCGTAACAGTTACAATCATAGCATTACTCCTCCCCAGCCAAAATCTGATACACAGTCTCTACATCACCATTTGCCAGCTTTTCTGCTGATGATTCATCCAGCATCTTATCTGCAATGACTGACAAAATATCCAAATGCTCCTCTCCTACACCTGCAATACCGATTACCACATGTACTTCATTACCGCCCCAGTCGATCCCTTTTGGAAATGTCATAACTGCAATTCCAGAAGCTTTCACCTGCTTTTTCGCTTCTTCCACGCCATGCGGCAGTGCAAGTCCGCTCCCCATAAAGGTTGAAAATGATTTTTCCCTTTCTACCATCCCATCTACATACGGCTGGTCTACATATCCACTGTCTACTAACATCTGTCCAACCTGCCGAATGACCTGCTCCTGCTCCTGCGGTTCACAGTTGACACGTATATTTTCCCGATAAAGCAATTCTTTCTTTTTAGTTTCTTCTTTCCTTTTTGATTTAAATAACATTTAATTTCCTCCCTGCGATTGTACGCTGTTACTATTTTGTTATTTTAGTCTCTATAAATATATTTATTAAAATACGTTTTTAAATTTGCTGCCAAAGCATCCCGGATAGATTCTGCATCTCCTGCAGTAACTGTATCCATAAACGCCCGGTCTTCAATCAACATACTGCTGATATATCCCATAATCTCATTATTAACCTGTACATGCTCATCTATCGGCACAAGCATAATAAATACAATTGTGATTTTTTTAAAATAGGGATCTTGAAAAGCCGTAAGATCTTTTGTCATACAAACAGAAAACTTAGGCCGTGCCACACCATGCGTCCTAGTATGCAGCAAAGCAAATCCAATCTCTGCAAAAATCTGGCTGGAAATACGCTCTCTGCGCATCAAATCTTCACGGATGTCTTCCTGCCGATCCGAATAAGGCGACATTTTTTCGGATACTGCAATTAAAAGCTCCTCAAAGCTAATCTTATTATCCACTTTAAAAAAAACCATGCCATTAATAATCGTATGGATTTGTGCGGCAGCTAAATTAATTTCCTCAAGCTTTACGGAAAATTCGCTGGCTGCACTGCTCTTTGCCGGGATCCTCTCATATTGGTACAGCATATGCCCGATCTTTTCCACATCCTTATCATTGAGCAGAGGATTTACCTGAACGACTGACACATCGGCAATTTCCAAAGGAAAACTGGAAATAAAAAAATCTGTCCGTCCTACAATACATGACGTAATATCATTTTTTCCATAAGTAACGATATTCACCCGATCACGAAACCGTTTTTTCAGCTTTGTGGATAACAGTCTTGAAATTCCGATTCCGCTGGAACATACAACGCCTACGTCTACCTTACGAATTTTTTCGTTCCTGCCTTCCAGCCGCACTAATGCAGCGCCAAAATGGACTGCTATAAAACCTATTTCTTCCTCCGGCAATTTTTTTCCAATACTTGCCTCCAAAATATTCGCTACCTTTTCACAACGGGCATATATTTCCGGATAACAAGCCTTAATATCTGCCAAAACCGGATTATGTATCTGCAATCCGTGCTGCAGGCGAATGAATGTTGGCTGCAAATGTGCCAAAAGTCCCTGGATAAACTCGTCATCCTGTTTAATTAAATATGCCTGCTGCGGATCAAAAGCATCTATCATATCATTGATGACCTGCTGAAGCTGCCTTTTTTCCATATCTGTTGTATCCTGACCATACCACTCAATTTTCTCATGCTTTGATCCTTTGATATGCAGACAGATATAGGCAACCTCGACTTGCGGAATATCTATCCCAAACTCTGCTTCCAGCTCTCTTACGATTACTTTTGCCAAATGATAGTCTTCATCCTCCCGCATATTTTCCTGCCAGCTTTCAGAAAATTCAATGACTTCGTTTTTCAGAATACGCTTCACTGCAATACAGATATGTATTACCAGCCCCACATAAGAGCTCTCTGTCATCGTAAGTACCCTATGATCCTCAATTCCGGCAATGCAATCAACAACACGCTTTATGATATCCTCATTTAACAATTGTGCAATGCTGCTCTTTTGCAAAGCTTCATCCAGCATTACATAATTTGTTTCTTCGTATGCTTCTCGCAGTACACGCGTGTCGATGTTGTCATTGATAAATGCACGGATTGCTTTGCGGTAGTTTGCCTCACTTCCTGCAATCTCAATGCCGCTCCCTGGTTTGCGTTTTACATGCAAGTCATATTTTTTTAGCCAGCCCTCTACAGATTCTAAATCTGCACTAATTGTCGCTTCGCTTACCTGGAACTTGCTGCTGTAATAATACAGCTTGCGAAGCCCTTTTTCTTTCAATATTTCCAAAATCAGACGTTTTCTGCGTTCCTCACGGTTCGAAGCATCGTAATCATCTCCTTCCCCGATATCAGAAAGCAGACGGTCTTTTTCTTCTGCGGTTCCTTCTATCCAAATTCCAACGCCTGTTTTTGATACAAATTTTAACTGGTATGGTTCCAATGAAGATTCGATATACTCCAGTTCCCTCTGTACCGTCCGTTTACTGACTCCGATCTGCTCTGCAAGAAACTTGACTGAAATTGCATACTGCTCCCGAAGCAGTACTCGAAATATCTGTCTCATCCGTGTCGAAATTGCCATATGTATTCTTCCTCACTTCCATGCCACGTTTGCTTGCTTGCGATTTTATAAATTCCGTTTTTTCAATTCTTCTACTAATGTCTCATATTCCGGAGCTGCCAAAAAGTTTGTAATCAAGACAAGTTCTGCATTTGGGTTACTATGTGCTGCGCGTTCTCCCAACTCCTGATGTGTCACCACTATCTGTACATCTGCCGGAATCGACGATACTGGCGTATGGATCACTTCGATCCCTTTTAAGCCTGCGGCAGCTATCTTTTTCTTTAATACCGTTGCCCCCATTGCGCTTGATCCCATACCGGCATCACAAGCAAAAGCAATTTTATTGACTTTACCATTTCCTGCGTCCGTGCCGGCTAATGCTGCACCTGCAGTATCCGCTATGCCTTTTGCCTTACGCTTCATCGCATCTTTTTTTGACTGCGCTTCTTCTAAAGAGGTATCTTTGCCCATGAATTTTAACAATGGCAGTGCAACTGCAAACGAAACGGCTGCTGATAATAATACCCCAACATAGAGCCCTATATAGCAATGACGTTCCGCCATCATTGTCAGTGCAAGGATACTTCCCGGCGAAGCAGCAGAGGTAAGCCCTACGTCTAACAAGCTAAATGTCAGTACTCCCGTAGCTCCGCCTGCGATGACAGCTAACAGCAAAAACGGATTCATTAAAATGTACGGGAAGTAAATCTCATGGATTCCTCCGAAAAAGTGAATAATCACCGCACCTGGTGCAGAGCTTTTTGCGCTGCCCTTACCTGCAAGGCAGTAAGCAAGCAAAACACCAAGTCCCGGCCCTGGATTTGACTCCAACAGGAAGAAAATCGATTTACCTGCCTGCTCTACTTGCTGAATGCCAAGCGGAGAAAAAATTCCGTGGTTTAATGCATTATTTAAAAATAATACTTTTGCCGGTTCAATAAAAATACTTGTCAATGGCAGCAGGCTATGCTCCACTAAAACTGTTACACCTGCACTTAACATTGCTGTCAGTGTATTGACAAGCGGTGTAATGCCTACCATTGCAAGGAGTGAAAGCACAAATCCAATAATCCCGATGGAAAAATTGTTTACAAGCATCTCAAACCCTGCAGGAATATGTCCATCCATCATCTGATCAAATTTTTTAATTATCCAGGCAGATAACGGCCCGATTACCATTGCTCCTAAAAACATTGGATCTGCTGAAGCGACAATCGCTCCCATTGTTGCAATAACACCAATCACTCCGCCGCGGTCGCCTGCAACTACTTTTCCGCCTGTATACGCAATCAGCAGCGGCAGCATTACATGTGACATTGGATCTACCATTTGTGCAAATTGATCATTTGGCATCCATCCTGTTTCAATAAATAAAGCAGCAATCAGCCCCCATGCGATAAATGCTCCAATATTTGGCATTACCATGCCGCTTAAAAATCTTCCAAAAGTTTGAACTTTTTCTTTCATACTCACACCTCTTTTTCTTACAGTTCGCATGATTGGCCAATCAAGCTTTTCCAGTAACTGTTTTATCAGCCTTGCGCTGCCAAAAACAGACAAGAAGCTTATGTACTATTAGACAATTACTGTTTTTTGTTTGCTTTATTATACGTCAAATTATATAAGTCTTTCAACAAATAGAAAAAAAGATTTGGCACTATGCATTAATGCCAAATCTTTTTTTATGAATTCTTTTATTGAATCTATACTATTTTGCCGATACCGGATGTGTTGCGAGATATTCTTCCATCAGCCTTGCCGCTGTACCAACGATTTCCACACAGGGGCGCTTTTTATAATATTCCTCTGTACGTGCACTCGGCGTAGGATTTGTATCCTCCCCGGCAATTCCTAATAATTGGCGGCAGACAATCGAGCCATACAGGTTTTGAAACTGTGCTGCCAGCTCCTGAATCCTGGCATAATGTACTTTTTTTGCCTCCAGATCCTTTGGATCATGATAGCCGTACAAAGCGCCTGCAACAAAAAACATTCCGCTGACTGATCCGCATACTTCCCTCAGCCTGCCCATTCCGCCGCCAAAAGAAGATGCGATATTCAGTATTTTTTCTTTTTCCAAGCCAATCTCTTCTGCAAAAGCCCCTACAACTGCCTGCGTGCAGTTATAACCTTCCAAAAACAATGCTTTTGCTTTTTCTTCCTTGCTGGTGCTCATTGTAATTCCCTCCATGTACTTCTCTGTGCAAACATATGTTTATCCATTTTTCTTTGAAACATCCAGTTCCCTGACTGCTTTGCGAATCTTTAATACCATAGACGGAGCTACAGACAGCTCATCGACTCCCATACGCACAAAAGTCTCCGTCAGCGCCAGGTCTGCGCCAAGCTCTCCGCAAATGCCGACCCATATTCCATGCTTATGCGCATGATCCACAACCATTTGAATCATCCTTAAGATCGCTTGATGGTGCGGATTATAAAACTCATCCAGCTTTTCATTCTGCCTGTCAATCGCTAATGTATACTGTGTCAAATCATTTGTCCCGATACTGAAAAAATCTACCATCTCTGCCAATTCATCACTGATCATTACTGCTGCAGGTGTCTCAATCATAATCCCCTGCTCCGGTATCTGATAAGGCACTCCCTGTTCTTCCAGTTCCTGCTGCACCTGTTCTACAATTTTTTGAATTCTTGTAACTTCTTCAGCGGATGTAATCATCGGATACATGATAGACAAATTGCCAAAAGCTGCCGAACGAAGCAAGGCGCGCAGCTGTGTCTTAAATATTTCGGTTTGTGTCAGACAAATACGGATCGCACGGTAGCCCATAGCCGGATTATCCTCTTTGCCAAGGTTGAAATAATCTACCTGCTTATCTGCACCTATGTCCAGTGTACGGATAATGACTTTTTTGCCTGCCATTGTCTGCAATACCTGTTTATATGCCTGGAACTGTTCTTCCTCAGTCGGAAAATCATTCCTGCCCAGATATAAAAATTCACTCCGAAACAGTCCAATGCCCCCGGCATCATTTTCCAGCACATAGCCCACATCACCAACACTTCCAATATTTGCATAAAGGTTGATCTTTTGCCCATCGAGTGTCACATTTTCTTTCCCCTTTAACGTCTGAAGCAGCTTTGCTTTTTCTTTCTCATCCTGTATCTTTGTTTCCGTCTGACCGCGTACTTCATCCGATGGTTCAAAAATAACCGTTCCGGCAAACCCATCCACTACTGCATCGATCCCATTATTGATTTTGCTTAAATCCATCGGCACTCCGATCAGCGCCGGTATGTTCATCATGCGTGCCAAAATTGCGGTATGAGAATTTGTCGAACCGTGCACTGTCACAAATCCCAGTATTTTTTCCTTGTCCATCTGGACTGTCTCACTTGGACTTAAATCATCTGCTACAATAATCGAAGGCGGCATAGCGCTTAAATCTGCATCTGCTTGCCCGGACAAGTTCCGTATCAGTCGTTCTGAAATGTCCTTAACGTCTGCAGATCTGGCTTTCATGTAATCATCATCCATATTTGCAAACATCTCGGAAAAATTATCCCCAGTAACTGCTACCGCGTATTCCGCATTGACCATTTCGGTGCGAATCATATTATGTATGGCATCCAGATAGTCATCATCCTCCAGCATCATCTGGTGCACTTCAAAAATTGCAGCGCTCGCTTCACCGACTTCCTTCAGCGCTTTATCATATAAAACCTGCAACTGCTTTTGCGCTTGCTCACCTGCTTGCTTTACACGCCCGATTTCTTCTTCTGCGTTTTCCACTTTGCTGCGTTTCACCTGATACTCGCCTTTTTTAAGCACAAGTACCTTACCCATAGAAATTCCTTTATAGACTGATTTACCGGAATATTGTGTCATGGTACATCTCCTTCCCTAAGTTCATATTTTCAATTCTAATTTGATGCAAACTGCCGCTTCGTGCTTATTGTAGCGTAATTTTAATCAATTATAAGTTTTCCTGGAAAAATGCCTCTAATGCCGCAGCTGCCGTATCTTCGTCTTCCCCTTCAACGGTAATTGCCACTTCTGTGCCCTTCTTAATCCCCATACTCATAATTGCCATTAATTTTGACGCATCTACGCTCTTAGCCCCAGCGCTGATCGTTACCTTTGACGCATACTTTTTCACCTCTTTGACTAAAATTCCTGCTGGTCTTGCATGGATTCCTGCCTCATCTGTAATGACATAGTTAAAATTTTTCATTTTTGTTCCTCCTTGATCAATTTTTAATACGCACATTTTACAACTGAATTTCATCAGATGCAATCTTTTTTCTCTAAAAATTTCATTACAATATAAAATATAGCATTAATACTATGATTAGATGCTTTAGCAACCCAGATATGAGCTTATAAAATTAAATACAAATAAAATTTTTATTTGCTACATTTTTTCGCTTTTCAAAACGTCTATGTGCATAAAAAAAACAGATTCTTGTATCAAACAAGAATCTGTTTTTTATAAATGCCGATGGCGGGACTTGAACCCGCACTCCGTTACCGGAAATAGATTTTGAGTCTACCTCGTCTGCCAATTCCGACACATCGGCTTATGTATTCTATTTTCTATTCGGTTTGTTGTATCGCTCTCCCGAACAAATATAATAATAACACATTGTTTATGATTATGCAAGTACTTTTTCTATTTTTTACATTTTTTTTTACATTTTTATTTTTTTGATGTTACTGTTCACTCCGTTCTCAGTAACATGCAAAAATTCATCTAAAATTGCCTCCGGCAATGGAATTTTTGCACTCCTGAATCATTTTCTTACGGACTTTGCAGTAAATGCAAAGTCCTGTGTGAACATTTAATGGGTTGCATTCAGTTGCTGCCTAGTAAGAGCCAGATGCCGTTACTTTTTACAGTACAGACGCTTTATCCATTTAGTATTTTTTCTATTTCTACAAGCAGACGCTCTTTGACTGCTGGTTTTAAAAAATATCCTGCTGGCTTTAATTTTAATACTGCTTCAATATTTGCCCGATCATTAACTGATGTAAGGAAAACAACCGGAATGCTTGTCATTTCCTCATCTGCACGTATCATCTCCAGCGTCATCCTTCCATCGCAAACGGGCATTTCATAATCCAACAAAATTAAATCTGGCCGCTGTTTGCCAATCGAAGTCATAGCCTGTGCACCAGAAATAGCTAAAGATACCTCATAGTTCTCCTCCAGCATAGCTTTCATTGTACGCAATGTAGTTCCATTATCATCAACAACTAGAATCCGTTTTTTTGTACTGTGCTTGCTCTGACTGGCTGCTGCCTGCTCTCTTATTTCCTGTTCTTCTAAGCCAAGCCTTCTGCATACTGCCTCCATAATGACAGAGTGTTCTACCGGACGAATTAAGTTTTCAAACTGACCGTCTTCATAATACTTAAAAAAAGCACGACTCTCCTCTTTTGTCCCAATCGTCAAAACCGGAACCTCTGCATACTGATCGCTTAAAAGGAAAAAAATAGAAGTATCAATATCATAAGCTCCTATTAAGCTTATTAAAACTAAATCTGGATTTACAATTTTTATCATTCCTGCTAAAACACTGGCATTTTCAGAACAAAGTTGTACATGAAAAAACTGAGATAAAAATTTATTTGTTTCATTCACCACATTATTTAGCTTTCCGATCAGTAATATTTTTTTCATTTCGTCCTCCTAACATCTATTCCCAGGCACGTTCCTATTCCTGTGCCAGCTGTGAAATCAGCAATTCTGCCAGGCGATTTGTTTCATCTGGATCTAAATTCGTCACAGATTCCGCTAATTCTTTCATACTTTGCCCTACCTCATTTGGATATTCGTATGCCTGAGATCGGAAGAGCACACGTCTGAACTCCAGTCACCGTTAGAAATCTC
>CANDJR010000074.1 GCA_947385105.1 uncultured Eubacterium sp. | reverse complement strand
GGCGTGTATCCCCTTGTCCACTGAGGGTATATATCATCAAGAAATAACTTCTTTTTCTGCCTTTCCCTGCTGACAATGATAAATTCCTGTGAACGGCTTTCTGTAGTACACTTTTCAGTTTCCTGTCCTCCACGGGCTTCAGCAGATATTGGAAAGCCTCCACGTCATACGCTTCAAACACATATTCCCTGCTGGAAGATACAAATATCAGTATCTTATCAGATGCCCTTTCGCGGAGAATCTGCGCTGTTTTCATTCCATCCAATTCCTGCATAATGATATCAAGGAAAACAACGTCAAAACTTTCCAGTGCCTGCAGCAGTTCCCCACCACTTCGGAACTGGCGGATGATGCATGGTATTTTCATTTCTTCCATAATTTCTTTCATTCTCTTTGCCATACTGCAGCATTCTATGACTTCATCATCACACACTGCTATTGACAGCATTTTCATCACCTCTTTTACGGGTATATCATATATATCGGCACAAACAAAGACATAGTTTCGTTAATGCTATGAATGGACATTTCGGTGTAATGACCGTAGTTTTTACTGTACCCTCAAACCAAAACTAATATGAATAGCTTTCGTGCGATAACTCCACTCTCATATTACCTCTAACCTCCCCGCTTTCCAAGTAATTTCCGTTATCAGGCCGCCCGGCCTGCCGAAATGGCAGACCGCGGCATATGGTAGATGATTCAAAAAACCTGCATGCTGCCCCTACAGACAGCAAGATTCGCTCAAATTGGTGCATGCCTTGTGTAATAATTTTCACTGGCCACCATTTTGAGCGAATCGAATTTTATAATGATTTACTTCTATTATGAATTATGACTAAAGATATTTTTCAACAATTTTCCTATATTCTTCTTTCCAGTTTTCAATTTGAACCTGCATCTCTTTGGACAGATCCAGGCTGAAAATTCCCATGATAGATTTTGCATCTATAATATACTTTCCAGCCAAAAGCAATACATCTCCTTCTATTTTGCTCATATCATCGACAAACTCTTTCACTTCAGCTACCGATGACAGTAAAATAGAAAATGTTTGGCTACTGTTTTGCATTGTAACTTCATCTTTCATTTTTCGCATTCTCCTTCCTTACCTGGATTTCCTCTACAATTTTATTATACGCTTTTCGATTCAAGCGGTAAAAATACAACACGCCTGCTGTCACAATCCATAATACGCCTGGAACTGTCGTAAAGGAATGTTTCATCACTGCAAGCACAGCTGAATTTTGCTGTTGGTTTGCTATGTAACCTAAACTTCCTAAAACGCCTGCTAAAAGAGCAGTCCCGATTGCCATTCCTATCTTATTCCCAAGTGAAATAAACGCATACTGAAACCCGTCATTCCGAAGCCCTGTCTTCCACTCTCCATACTCTACACAATCCGGTACGATCGCATAAATAGCTGTGTTAAATCCGGAAAAGAAAAATTGTGACAAACAAGAAAACAAATAAAATGGAACCGGAGACTTTCCAGCCGTAAAAAAGTACATGCAAAACATGCTAATTCCTGTAAGCAGTGCAAAGATAGATGCTGAACGCCCCTTATTATTTGTCAGCCGAAACAGAACCGGAAAACAGGCTGCACCAATAATCGAAGGAATAATAATAAAAAGGGAATACGTACTAAACAATTCCTGCTTTCCTTCCACATAGGTAAAATAATAAAGTGCGTCTGCATTCCTTCCATAAAGTGTAACTCCAAATAAAAACTGTCCTGCTACTGCAATCATATATGGCTTGTTCTTTGCAACAGATTTCAGCTGCACACTTAAGGATATTTTTTCTTTTTCCGGAACTTCTACGACTTCTTTTGTTTTTGCAAAGCAAAAAATATGGCAGGCTGCAAAAATACACCCATAAACAGCAGCAACCAAAAGGTAGCCCTGCTTGTCATTTCCTTTTTCAAGCGCTGCAATAAAAGGAACTGTTATAATATTAATGATCCCAATCGCAATCATTGCGCTGACGGAACGAAACGTATTGATTTTTGCCCGTTCTTCTATATTCTGCGTCATCGCACCGCACAGTGTCCCATAAGGGATATTGACACAAGTATAGCCCAGCACCAAAATACAGTAAGTAACTGCCATATAGACAATCTTTGCTGTAGGCGACCAGTTTGGATGTGCCCAGAATGTCAGCATCAGCACAAAAGCTGTAAGTGGCGCTGCAATTAATAGCCACGGGCGGTATCTGCCCCATCTTGTATGCGTCTTATCTGTCAGCCCGCCAATGACTGGATCATTAATTGCATCCCAGAATCTGGAAAACAGCATCAGCCCTGCAACTGCCTCCATCCCAATCCCGAAAACATCTGTATAAAAAATCATCAGGAAATTCCCGACAAACATCCAGCTGAAATTACATCCAACATCACCCATGCCGTAAGCAATCTTACTAATCAGCGGCACTTTTATGTTTGTATTATTTTGCTCCATCGCCATCCTCCTCATTCATCCTTTCGAAATGCATGTGATATTTCATTCGCACTGCACCAGGTCTTTCTATTCTGGTTATTCTGCTATACGGATTACAGCCTTTACGATATCTGCTTTGCGATTCACGCTGTCGTCCATTGCTTTTTGAACTTCATCAAGACCAAACACATCTGTCACAATCCCTTTTAAATTTATTTTTCCTGCTGCAACCGCTTCAATAGCCATTGGATAAATATGGCGATAGCGAAATACTGTCTTAAATGTCAGTTCTTTATCCAGCGCAAGGCTCATTGGAAGTGTCATTTCACCGCTCTTACTGTATCCAACCAAAACAACCGTAGCACCTTTTTTTGCCATATGGATAGTCTGGACTGTAGTTACCTGTGTGCCTGCTGTCTCCACTGCAAGGTCGCATCCTTTGCCATCTGTCAGCTTTTTTAAGTTGCGAGCAAATACTTTTTTATCTCCGCTGTGTGAGGATTTGCGGTTATGCAAAGCTCCACATAGCAAAAAAAACCCTGCAGCTTTCAGCTGCAGAGTTTTATGCTGTTTCATGACATATTTTCGATTTAACCCTCGATAAGCTCTAATGCTTCTTCATCTGCTACAACTACTACGTCTTTATGCAGCTGTAAAATAGAAGCTGGCACAGACGGAGTTACCGGACCATACAGTGCATCTTTTAATGCTTGTGCTTTTGCCCTGCCGCTTGCAATCAGAAGGATTTTTCCAGCCTGCATAATTCCGCGAATTCCCATTGTATATGCATAGCGTGGTACATCTGCCTCACTTGCAAAAAAGCGCTTGTTTGCCTCAATCGTACTTTGCGTCAGCTTCACACAATGCGTGCCGCATTTGAACGCATCGCCTGGCTCATTAAATCCGATATGCCCATTATTTCCGATGCCAAGAAGCTGTAAGTCAATGCCGCCTGTATTTTGAATCACCTGTTCATAAGCATCACATGCCAAAGCGCTGTCTTCCTCCAACCCATTTGGAACAAATGTACGTGACGGTTCGATATTCACATGATCAAATAAATTGGTATTCATAAACTTACGGTAGCTCTGGTCATGATCCGGTCCGATTCCTTTGTATTCATCTAAGTTGACAGAGGTCACCTTTGAAAAATCCAGATCTCCGTTTTTGTACTGCTCTACCAGGTTCTGATAAAGTCCTACTGGAGAGGAGCCTGTGGCCAGTCCGAGCACACAGTCTGGCTTTAACATGATTTGGGCAGCTACAATGCCGGCAGCCCTGCGGCTCATATCCTTATAATCTTTTGCTTTATAAATTATCATACTGATTACTCCTTTTTTAACGATAACTATCCGACACAATCTTTTTGGTTCTATATAAGTATACCTAATTATATTTGAATTTCAAGAGATATATGAAACTATTTGCATAAAACAGGATAAATTTATGCAAAAATATGTTAGTATGGATATAGGTGAAACTGTAAAGAAACAACTGCCAAAAGAGAACGAAAACAACATGCGTAAAGCTTTGGCAGCAGGCAAATCACTGCCAAAAGGAGGAAATTTATGATCATTCAAAATGTGAAAATCTACACAGAAGACAAACACTTTCAAGAAGGATCGATCTATATCGATCACGGTGTATTTACTGCCCCGTTTGCCCAAAAGGACACAGACGTTTTGGACGGAAACTGCTGCTATGCCATACCAGGGCTTATTGATCTGCATTTTCATGGCTGCGCTGGCTATGACTTGTGTGACGGCACGATAGATGCAGTCGAAAAAATCGCAGAATACGAAGCAGCAGCCGGCATTACTGGGATCTGCCCAGCCACAATGACACTTCCCATTGATGAACTCGAACAGATTTTGCAAACTGCATGTAAGTATCAAGCATCTCATGCCGGATGTGTCTGTAAACCATCAAGTACTTTAAAAAGCGCTGACCTTATTGGCATTAATATGGAAGGCCCTTTTATTAGCCGCGCCAAAAAGGGCGCCCAGGATCCACAACATATCAAACCTCTTGATGTAAAAACTGCTCAAAAATTTATCCATGCTTCTGGCAACCTTGTAAAATTTATCGGCATTGCACCAGAAGAAAACCCGGACTTTATCGATTTTATTACACAGATGAAAGATCAGGTAAACATCTCTTTGGCCCATACGAATGCCGATTATGATACGGCAATCGAAGCTTTTCGTGCCGGAGCAAACCACGCCGTACATTTATATAATGCAATGCCTCATTTTTTACATCGCAGTCCAGGCGTTATCGGTGCTGTTTTTGACAGTCCGCATGTCTATGCTGAATTAATCTGTGATGGCGTACATCTTCATCCTTGCGTCGTACGAGCTACCTTTCAAATGCTTGGTGAAGACCGCATTGTCTTTATTAGCGACAGTATACGCGCTACTGGTATGCCAGACGGCCGCTATACGCTGGGCGGTCTCGACGTGGACTTAAAGGACAACCATGTCACACTGGCCAGGGACGGCTCACTGGCTGGTTCAGCTACAAACTTAATGGAATGTATGCGCACTGCTGTAACCAAGATGCACATTCCTCTTGAAACAGCAGTCGCCTGCGCTACAAAAAACCCTGCCAAATGTCTTGGCGTATATGATACAAGAGGCTCTATTACAGAAGGAAAAATAGCAGACGTCGTATTATTAAATGAAGCGCTGGAAGTACAGGCTGTCATTAAAGACGGTGTCCGTATCCGTTAAATGAAAACAGCTGTCACAAAGACAGCTGTATCTGTGATTCTTATAAAAACATCTCCTCACTGGTTTCTGAATCAAATTGTACTGCAAAGCAGCTGTGTGCAAAGCATATACCATACTGCAAAGCAGCTGAGTACAAAGCATACCATACTGCAAAGCAGCTGTGTGAATCATACGCCAGAAAGGAGATGTACTCCTATTTCCTATCAGCAATCATATTTTTTTACAATTTCCTGCATTGTCTGCCACTTCTGTTCCATATCCCAGACCAGTTTCAGCTGCGTCCTGCATCGATCCAGATTTTGTCCTGGCCTATGGATTTTAAAATAAGTATCCCCCTGCAGATAATCTGTCAAAAAACGCATGCCGCATTCAAATGTCATGACCTTTGCCCCCATTGGAAGCAATGCGATCTCTCGTTTGGTCAGTTTTCCCCCGCAGCCTTCGATAAATCCTTTGGTGTAGACTTCAAATAAATCCATATCACACCAGACCTTAGAAATGTCACACTCATCCTCAAGCGCTGTACTTGCCCCAAAACGGATAGAATCGCCAAAATCGTTCATAGCCAGTCCTGGCATCACTGTGTCTAAATCAATGACACAGATGCCTTTTCGGGTTTTCTGATCCATCATAATATTATTCAGCTTTGTGTCATTGTGCGTTACCCGCAGAGGAATTTCCTTTTTCGCAAGAAGATCGCCAAACACGCTCGTAATCTGCTCTCTTTCCAGAATAAAGTCAATTTCCTTTTGTACAGATGATGCCCGATGGCAGCTGTCTTTTTTTACAGCCTCTTTGAACACCTCAAATCTTGCTTTTGTATCGTGAAATCCTGGAATTGTCTCATGAAGCGTTTCTGCCGGATAATCCGCCAGCTGCCTTTGAAAATTACCAAATGCTACTGCACTTTCATAAAAATCTCTTGGGGTTTCTACCTGTTCTAAGCTGACAGCATCTTCAATAAAATAAAAGGCTCTCCAGTATTCTTCCTTTGCATCCACATAATACATTGCTCCATCTTTCGCAGGGATGACATTTAAGGTTTCCCGTTTTGGATCTCCTCCATTTGCAGTAATCATATCCCGCAAATAAGAAGTTACGCCTACGATATTTTCCATCAATTGCGCTGGTTTTGAAAAGATGTCCTTATTCATGCGCTGTAAAATATAGCGTTTTATTTCCTGCTTTTCAGTCTGGAACACAAGCCGGAAGGTATCATTAATATGTCCATTTCCAAACGGCTCATTGCTTTGATAAATCCCTTCAAAACGAAAATGTTCGATCGCATTCACAATTTGTTCTTCCAAAATGTTTCTCATGATTCATCTCCCCATAACTGATTCGGATAAACTCCTGCCTGTTTCATATTGCGTACGGCTTGTTCTACAACAGGCTTATCTTCTTTGTAGGTCACGCCGTACCATTTGTCTGCTGTTTCCAAAACTGCCACTGCAGCCTTATCTTCCTGCAGCAGACTGCTGACAACAGTTGGCAGAAAATACTCGCATTTCAATGGATTTTCTTGGCATCCTTTTGTAAGAAATCCTGCAAACCCTTGTTCAATTTCTGCTAAAAATCCGGCTGTAAATCCCCACATATTCATAGAAACAATCGTACCTTTAGGCAGGCTGATCCAGGAAAGCCCATCATCGAGTGTATAAGCTGCCCCTTGTTCTTTTTTTTCGATTCTAGTCCGTTCGGTCACACTTACCAGTTCGCCCTGCGCATTTATGTCGCAAATACCGCGTGCAACATGCCCGTTTTCTGTCAGCGTGTTTTCCAAATGGTAGCCTACCATCGCATAACGGTATTTCTCATCATCTTCATGGCTTTGCAAGTAGTCATAGATTTTTTGAAATGCCTCTCTGCCGTAATAATCATCTGCATTAATGACTGCAAACGGCCCGTCAATCTCATCTTTTGCGCTCAATACGGCATGCGCCGTGCCCCATGGCTTCACACGCTCTTTTGGAACTTCAAATCCTTTTGGAAGATTGTGCAAATCCTGATAAGCGTATGCCACATCCATCACCTTTGCAATACGCGCACCAATCGCTTCTTTAAAATCCTTTTCATTTTCTTTTTTGATGATAAAGATTACTTTTTCAAAGCCTGCTTTTTTTGCATCAAAAATAGAAAAGTCCATGATGATATGACCTTGCTCATCTACAGGATCAATCTGTTTTAACCCGCCATACCGGCTGCCCATACCAGCCGCCATAATTACTAGTACTGGTTTTTTCATTTTTCTTCCTTTCCAAATTAAATCGAATACCATTTGATTTCATTTGCATCCAGATGTAACTGAAAGCAGCTTTCATCTCCGCGGTAAATCACTGTATCCTGTGGCTCATACGTATTATTTACCACACAGTATTTTCCATTTTTAACATATGCGTGAACTTCTACATTGAAATTTGTACTATACCACCTTGTCAGTTCTTCTTCTGCATGCGTACTCCAAAGAATACTTCTGTACAAGATTCTGCTGTTTTCAAAGCTATATGGCAGACCACTGATATACACGGCGCGTCCATTTCCAAATTCATTGACTGCCATCTGTACTTCCTTTTCGCGCTGAACTAAAATCTGCGTATTTTCATAGGCATAGATGCTTTTCTTGCCTTCTCCAAAATCGACTGGTTTTGTAGTATCTGCAAGAATAAAATGCTCTGGATGTTCTTCCCAGTTATATTTATCATAATTAAGTGTAAATCCATTCTCTTTTTCCACACCCAGCACATTTGCAAGCTGCAAATAATGTCCCTGGTACTGATGCCCGGATGGTTCTCCAACGCCAATCAAGCCGCCGCCATGATACACAAAGGCACGGATTGCTGCACAAATCTGCGGATTTTCCCAAATGTCCCCGCCAGTATGCGCAGTGTCTCCATCTCCAACGTTTATCATAACATCCACATCAGTTAAGCTGTCCGCATCCCATAAAAGATCGTCAAAAGCAAGAAATCTTACGTCAAAAGGCGCTCCGCTTAATGTTTCAATGACCCCCGCATAGCTGTAATTTTGCTTTTGGTACAATGCATGATGTACCATATGGCAGCCCCAGCTTCGGATTTTTCCCCAGCTGTTTAACACAGCTACCGTTTTTACGCAGTGAGGCGTTGTTCCTTTTGCATTATCGTAAAGTTCACGAAACTCGTTGCATACGCTTTGTACATAATCGACAAATTCTGGAAAATCCAGCGCCAGCTTTAAATAGCCGCCATAACCGATACGGTCAATTGGTTTGCGTAAGATTGCCCTTCTTGCAGTTACCCAGTTTTCTTTTGCCTCTTTGACCGGATCTCCGCCTTCGTGAAAAGTATCTGGGAAAAAATAAGGCAGAAATCTTCCTTCTGTATATTTCACACCCGGAATATCAGAAATCAAACGCAGCGTACTTCCATTCCCCACACTTCCAACTACTGCATCCAGACCGATTGTAGCAAACTCCGGCATAAACGGCTCTGTCCCAATCCAGTGGTCGCCTAAAAACATCATGGCTTCTTTTTCGCATTCATGCGTGATATCTACCATTTCTTTTGCAAGCTTTGCCACCTCGCGGCGCTGAAATGCCTGGAAATCCTTAAACTCTTTGCTTGGCACCCGATACTGGTTGTTGTAGTAGCCCTGGTCAATAATGTATTCTGGCCGGAACGGATAACCTGCCTCTTTTTCAAACTGCTCTAAAATATACGGACTCACTGATGCAGAATAACCATACCAGTCCACATATTTTTCCCGTTTCAGTTCATCAAAAATCAACGTAAACTGATGGAAAAATGTCGTATAACGGATGACATTTACATAAGGGTGCTCCTGACAAAACTTGCGCAGGCGCTCCATCGAATATTTACGTGTCTTTGGCTGTCTGACATCAAACGTAATCTGGTGTTCAAAATCTTTCCAGCCATTCGTCACAGCATTATACATATGTACTGGGTCCCAAATCAGGTAAGCTAAAAAGCTGACAGTATACTCATGAAAACGAATGGCATCGTGAATATCCACGCAGCCAGTTTCCCTATTATAATCCCACTGCCCAGCTGGCAGGGCCTCCCCAGAAGAACGGTCTATAACCTCCCACCAGCGCTTGATATCATCCCTTGTATTTACCTGCATCAATTCCTCTGATATCCCCTTCATCAGAGGAATCGAAAGCTCTTTATCCACAGCTGTATAAAATCCGGTCATAATATAGCACTGCTGTACTTCATCCGGGTTTGCCTTTGCCCATTCATTGTCTTTACGTGTCGTATAATAAGTAACATATATTTTTGCTCCGGCCTTTGTCAGTTCCTCTGGAAATTCCGTACCATCACAATCGCGGATTGCATCTGCCCCCCAGCGATTTAAAATTTCAATGGTCTGTGCAACGACATCCAGATTTGTAGGAATTGTAACACGTCCTCCATTTTTTTTCTCTAATTCACCCATTGTATGCTCCTCTACGTTTTCTTTCTATGCGGTCTTTCAAAAGGTTTGTTATAAATCCAAATTGCAGCAACCAAAAGACCTGTTCCTACAATCATAATACCAAGGCCCGTAATCTTGCCTGTCATACGCCAGCCGCCAATCACTGCAGCAAGACCTGCAACAAACAAAATCGCAATGATTAACATTCTTAATTTTGTATGCTCTTTCCAAAATTCCATTTTCTGCGCTCCTTTCCGTTTGTAGGTTTAGCCCTTTAAACCGCCTGCTGCCATGCCCTGTGTCAGCTTGCTCTGTACACAGATATACAAAATCAGCGTAGGCAGCATTACAACCACAAGACCCGCATACATAATACCGTACTGTGCTGCTGACTGCTGTGCCTGCATCAAATTCAATAATCCTACTGGCAGCGTCTTTGGCCCTTTTGCAGAACTCATCAGCGTCATGGAAATGATATATTCATTCCAAAAAGATAAAAAATTAAACAAAATTACCGTAATAATGGAAGGTTTTGCCATAGGAAAAATAATTTTCCACATCGCTGTAGTATAGCTGGCTCCATCGATATAAGCTGCTTCTTCATAGTCATGCGCCAGCGTCTGAAAATATCCAGAAAGCAGATAAATGGTAAATGGCAGCGCAGTGGATGCATAAATCACTGCAAGCACTACAATATTATTTAAAAGGAATCCCTGCCCTGCGATTTTTTTTAACCACACATCGCCATCTCTTAACATCAAAAAAATAGGCACTACAATATAGTTTACATTAATAAAAAGTCCTGCCATAAACAGTGTATTTAAAAATTTACTGCCCTTGAATTTGAATCTCGCCAGGCAATATGCAGCCGGCAAAGCTACAAGCAGCAATAAAACAAGTGCCAGTGCTGTCACGATGACAGAATTGATCATATAATCGCCCATCTTTGCCGTATTCCATGCGTCCACAAAGTTTTGCCAATACAGTCCTTTTGGCAGCGTCCATGGATTCCCGTAAAATTCGCTGTTTTGCTTAATCGATGCCAAAAATACCCATGCAACCGGCACAAGAATGGTAATTGTAAGCATAATCAGCACAAAATATATAAAAAACTTATAGAGACGATCTGTAGAATCTGTATGCTTTTCTTTTCTCATATCTGTTCCTCCTAAAACTCCAGCGGCTCGCGGTCTGTAACTTTATTTACCATTGCAGAAAGCGCAAAGGAGAATAAAAAGATTACAACGCCGATTGCCATACTATAACCGTACAATCCGGCATCCTTCTGGCTGTACATATAACTAAGCGCCACTTCTGACGCGCCGTTTGGGCCGCCTGATGTCATCGCTTTTACAAAAAGGAACGTCATGTTGATGGTTGAAATGATAAAAAAAGTCAATGTAGTGCGGATATTTGTCCAAATCAGGGGGATTGTAATCTGAAAAAACTGTGTCAGTCTTCCTGCGCCATCCAGATTGGAACTTTCATAAAGACTTTCTGGCACACTGGACATAGAAGCCATATACATAACCATATAATACCCAATAGCCTGCCATACCATAGCGATAATCAAACTAACCATTACTAACGATTCACTTTTCCACAAAATGGGATCCTTCATATCGCGAAACAGGCCGATAATGCTGTTGAGCATACCGTTTTCCGGTTTATATATTGCGGAAAAGATACCTGCGATTACTACTATAGACAAAATATTCGGGATATAGAACACAACCCGGAAAAAATTCTGCCCTTTAATTTTTTCTCTTGTCAATATAGCGGCAAATACCAGGGCAAATGCAAATGTTATAATCGTAACTACTACAATTAGTAATATCATGTTCTGCATGGAGCGTATAAAATTGCTGTCATTCATCAGATCTTGAAAATTTTTCATTCCAACAAACGTTTCTGTCGGTGAATACGCACCTTTTTCATACAGAGACATACGGAATACATTCAAGGTTGGCAATATCATAAAAATAAAAAATAAAATGAGTGCCGGTGCGATGCATACAGCTAAAAATCCATTACGTCTTTTGGAATTTCTCATGCCTTTCTTTCCTTTCCCAGATGAAAATACGGCAGGCAGAGTCCTGCCCGCCGTTTATGAAAAATGCTATCTATATCATCATTTCCAAAGATACAATCATTTCCGGATACTATTATTTTAATTTCTCACGCATCTGGTCACTTGCAGAAATCACATCTTTAATCCAATCATCCTCTGTGATATCTCCAGATACGAGGGAGTTGACTGGATCCAAAAATACAGTACGCACTTCAACACCAGGGATTGCATCAAATGCTGCGAAATTACCCATAGCTGGTTTTACACCGTTTTCATAAATAGAGTAAAACATTACATTGTCGCCTTCAAGCTTGTCAGCAATATTTACTACTGGCTGAATAGCTCCATCTTTTGCAAAAATTTCACAAGCTGTATCGCTGTATAAGAATGCCATAAATAACTTAGCTGCGTCCTGATTCTCAGCGCCTGATGGAATCCAAGACTGTTCAAACCATGTGTAGCTGTAGCAGTCTTCGCCGCTCTTTACTGCTGGAAGTGCCATCATACCCCATTCAAAATTATCTTCACGTGGAGCTTCTGCCATTTCACCAACAATCCATGTACCGTTTGGCATGAAAATTGCTTTGTTGTCAAGAACCAGCTGCTGATTCTGTGTGAAATCCTGATCATTTGCCTGTGCTGGTGTAATCGGATTTGTATAAGAAGCTAATTTTGCAATAATATCAAAGCAAGACTTAGCTTCTGGAGTCTCCCAGATACCTTCTTCATAATGAGTTGCTTTGTCAAAGAATTCCGGTCCGCCTACAGAATACATTAATGCATACAGGAATGTATCAAAGTAGCCTGCGGTCGGATATGTAAATAAGTAGATTTCTTCTTCTTTTGCTTTATCGCCAAGCTCCCACATTTCATCCCATGTTGTAGGAACTTCCCAGCCTTTTTCTTTTAACAGCCCTGCATTATAGAACAGTCCGCAAGGAGAATAAAACATTGGTGCCAGATATGTCTTGCCATCGCCGTATGGATTTGTAAGAGATGTATCTGTAAAGCCTTCTGCAATCTTATCAGATACTGCTGCTGTCTCGCCTGGCACTGTCATTGACAAAACATCTGTAACATCTAAAATCATTGTATCTTTAATAAACTGTTCTGTCAGCCCTGCTTCACGGCCTGTTGCTAAATGTATAAAATCAGGATACTCGCCGCCCTGCATAGAAGGCCCGATGACATCTTCCAGATTCTTATCTGTTGTAAGTTCTACTTCAACGCCAGTCTCTGCAGTAAATGCTTCTGCTACTTTCTGCCACATTTCTGAGCCATATGCTGTTTCGATTGCAGCTACATTGATTGTTGTCCCTGCATATGCTGCATAAGGATCGTCAGTCTCTGCTTCATCATCTGTCTTTGTGTCTGCATCGTCTGTCCCTGTATCTTCCGGCGTTTCATTGTCAGTAGTAGTCTCTTCATCGGAAGTGTCATTACCGCTGTCCTTTGTTCCAGGATCTGATCCACATCCTGCAAGCATAGAAGCCATCATGCTAACACTTAAAATTGTGCACAAAAATTTCTTTTTCATATTTCGTACCTCCCATTTTTGTTTTCGTGATTTTGACCATAAATTTATGAGTCAATCTCTTTATATTGATTATTATATCTGATTTTTTTCTTTTTTTTACCCATATGTTGCTGTTAATTTTATATATCTTGCTTTTTTTGTAAAAATATTGCAATAAGCTCTCTTTTTTTATAATTTTATCCTATAAATAATTTTTTGCAATGCAAAATTTATACAATTTATCCAAAAGATGCTAAATTTCTTTTCAAATCCTTCTGCTCTAAAATAGTGACTGCCAAAAATAAAAAAAGACATTCGATTCAGCTTAACGAAACCAAACAAAAAAGACAAGTCTGTTTCCGTTACTGTGAACAATAACGTGAACACCAATGCGGCGAATCTTTTTTCGTAAAATGATTGCAATACGCTCTTTTTTTTCATATAATTATACTATAAACTATTTTTTCATACTTGAAAATTTATACAATTTATCCAAAAGATGCAAAGGAGAATTCATGAGTAACAGAAAATTAAATTTGGAAAACAAAGATCTTCCAGAACTTTCTTTCAGGCTCTTGTCCATTTCTTCCTCTAAGTATGAGAATGACTGGACCAGTTTCCCGCACAGCCACCAGTTTACGGAAATCTTTTTCATCAAAAGCGGCAGCGGACATATTCAAATTGAAAATGAAACAATCCCGGTTAAAGCAGACAGCCTTGTTCTCATCGGGGCACAGGTTCTGCACACAGAATTTTCCAATTCCTCTGATCCGTTAAATTACTATGTCCTGGGTGTGGAAGGGCTTAAAATTAATACGCACCGGCCTGTTGAATACAGTGTAGTAAACTCCTCTGCCAGTGCATCCTCTATCCGCCTTTGCTTTGAAAACATCCTAACAGAGATGCATAACAAAAAAAAGTGCTATGAAGAAATATGCCAGCATTATCTAGCCATCCTCATTCTGCTGATATACCGCAAAGACCAGATATCGTGCGAACTTGTAGAGCCGCAAAACAGCAGCCATGAATGCCACAAAGCCAAACGCTTTATTGAGGAAAATTACCAAGACAAAATTACGCTGAACTCTCTTGCTGACAACTGCAATATTACAAAATACTATCTAAGCCACCAGTTTACAGAGCTCTACGGACAATCCCCTATTGCATACCTGACAGAGGTTCGGATTTCTGCTGCCAAGGATCTTTTGACAACTACCAGCTACAGTATCGAAGAAATCGCCAGCAGCACTGGTTTTTCTTCCAGCAGCTATTTTTCTCAGACGTTTCAAAGAATTTGTCATATATCTCCGCAGCAATACCGCAAGACTCATGTTGTTTTGTGAGTATCCTGTTTCGTAGCTGTTGCAGTTTGAGCTTTTTATTTAAGCTTTTTATTTAAGCCTTTTATTTATGCTTTTTATTTATGCTTTTTATTTATGCTTTTTTCTGCGGCAGCTTCTTTCTTTGCTCCAAAAGACTTTTTCTTTCAAATACTACTTTTTCAAATGCTACTTTTTCAAATACCACTTTTTCAAATGCTACTTTTTTCAAATGCTACTTTTTCAAATAAGATCGGAAGAGCACACGTCTGAACTCCAGTCACCGTTAGAAATC
>CANDJR010000073.1 GCA_947385105.1 uncultured Eubacterium sp. | reverse complement strand
AAAGAGGAATCGCAGAAGGCCGGGAAAGAGGAATCGCAGAAGGCCGGGAAAGAGGGATCAGAGATACAGTGATGATACTGAAAAACCTAGATATCCCGCAGGAAATAATACTGGCGAAAATCCAAGAACAGTACCACTTAAGTATAGAAGCTTCAAAAAGATATCTTTAGGAAAGAGGAAACCAGTTCTGTATTAATGATGCAGGACTGGTCATTTTTTAATCGAGACATAAAATGGAAGAACTTGCAAAAAAAGGAAGGATCTATGAGTACACAAAATGTACACTGATCGATATGTCAAACAAAGTAATGGAACATATCCCAAGTAAGTACAATGCAGTGAGGGAAGGAGTGAGGACAGTTATGGGCGGAAAGGTATTGGAATATGAAGCAAAGACCATCAAAAGAGAAGGAATAGCAGAAGGCCGGGAAAAAGGGATCAAAGATACAGTGATAATACTGAAAAACCTAGACATCCCGCAGGAGACAATACTGGCGAAAATCCAGGAACAGTATCACTTAAGTATAGAAGATTCGAAAAAATATCTTTAGGAAAGAGGAAACCGATATATTCAGATCTAAATATTTTATAAAATTTCCAGTATAAATAGACGAAATGAAAAAAATGCTCTATACTAGTAAAGATTAAGCTGAAAAGGATACAATAGCAAGCATAAATCATGAAAAAAGAAATGAGGATAAGACATGGACTTTGAACTAGATGTGCATACACATACGCTGGCAAGCGGCCATGCGTATGGGACGATTACAGAAATGGCAAAGGCAGCATCCGAAAAAGGGCTAAAGATTCTTGGGATAACAGAGCACACACATTTTATGCCAGGTACTTGCGATGATATCTATTTTATGAATCTACGTGTTGTGCCAAGGGAAATGTATGGAGTGAAACTACTGCTTGGCGCAGAGCTAAATATTATGGACGAAAATGGAACTGTAGATTTACCAGAGTATTTGCTCAATCGTTTGGATTTGCGGATTGCAAGCATCCATGGAAACTTGTATCAGATAGGGACAGTAGAAAAAAATACAGAAGCACTTATCAATGCTATGAAAAATCCTAAAATTGATATTATTGGACATCCAGATGACAGCAGCTGCCCATTGGACTATGAGCGGCTAGTACGTGCGTCCAAAGAGTATCATACATTGCTGGAAATAAACAATAATTCACTGCGTATGCCTTCCCGCAAGAATGTAAAACAGAATATGGCAGCAATCCTAAAGTTGTGTAAGGAGTACCAGGTACCTGTTATCATGAATAGTGATGCCCATTATATGACAGATATTGCGAATACAGATCATTCTATGCCGGAAGTAGAAGCAGCAGAATTTCCAAAAGAGCTCATTTTAAACTACTCTGCTGAGAAATTCGAAGCATATATAGCTTGGAACCGGGCGCATGAAGCTGCACAATAAAGCTGCTTAGCAAGGATGAAAAAATAAGTGAGCGAGAAAGAAAAGCCCACAGCCAAAACGCGATACATAAATCCAAAGACTGCATCTTTAATGGTTTACGATGAAGCAAAAAAGTCATCTATGCAGATATAGATTTTAAGTATCAAATATAGTATAAAATTGTGAAAAGAAGTATCGTATCACAGCAGTACAGAATAAAAATAGCCAGAAACAGCAAGGAACAGAAAGGAGAGGAAACATGACAAAGTATTGTGTGAAAAAACCATTTACCATTTTTGTGGCAGTCATTGCGGTTATGGTTATTAGCGTTGTCAGCCTGATGCGGATGAAAACAGACTTGCTACCGGATATGAGCCTTCCATATATGATGGTTATTACGACAGACCCTGGGGCTAGCCCGGAAAAAGTGGAAAGCGATGTAACTGAGCCTATGGAGGCAGCGCTTGGGACAGTAACTGGCGTGGAAAACATTACAAGTGTCAGTGCAGAGAATTATAGTATGATTACACTGGAATTTGTAGAGGATACCAATATGGATTCTGCGATGGTCAAGGTATCAGCAGAATTAAACCAGCTGCATTTGCCGGAAAACTGCGGGACGCCGAATATGCTGGAAATCTCTATGGATATGATGGCTACAATGTACGCTACTGTCAGCTATGATGGAAAAGATATTTACGGAGTGTCTGATTTTACCGAAGATATCATTATCCCTTATTTTGAACGGCAAAAAGGGGTGGCAAGCGTTACTACTGTCGGAAGTGTAGAGCAAACCGTAGAAGTAAGGTTAAATGCAAAAAAGATCGATCAGATTAATGATCAAATACTAGAGGAAACGAATGACAAACTGGCAGAAGCAAAAGGCCAAATACAAGAAGCGTCTCAGCAGTTAGAAGACGGAAAGAAAAAGCTGGCAGATGCAAAGAGCGAATTGGAGAAAAAGAAAAGCGATCTGCAAAATACGCAGTCAGAGACTTCCAGGCAGCTGGCAGAAGCAAGCCTGGCGCTGGATCAGGCGCAGGCGACGAAGGCAGCATATGAAGCAAATCTGACTAGCCTGCAGGCGTCAAAAGCTGGTCTGGAGGCAGAACTAAAAGCATATCAGGATAATAAACTACAGGACACCTATAACCAGGCAAATAGCACGCTGACAGCAATGCATGCTTCAATGGGGCAGGCAGCAGAAGCGGCAGGTATTACGATACCAGAGGATATAGACGATGCGCTGGCAAACCCAGATAAATTTGAAGTATTCGCAGCATGGGTTAAGGAGCTTGGAATAGCTGGTGAGCAAGCTGAAAATTTGACACTGGAAAATTTACAGCAGCTATCAGATGTAGTTACAAAGCGTATGCCGCAAATAGAAACCGGGATTGCAAATTTAGAAACAGAAATCAAAGCAGTTGAAATGGCAGTTCAACAAGTTACAGCACAGATGTCAGAATTAGACCAAAAGTATAAAGAGGCAAATGCTGGCAGCTTTGATGCAGCTGTGTCTTTTGGGTCAGGCAGTGCACAAATGGAAAACGGATTGTCTGGCATGGAAAGCTCTAAAAAAGAATTAGACGATGCACAAGCCGAGTTAAAAGAAGCGAAAAAGCAGTACCAGCAGTCACGTAAGGCAGCACTGGAAAATGCGAATATCAGCAGCCTTGCAAATATGGATACCCTTGCCCAGATGATTACAGCAGAAGATTTCTCAATGCCAGCAGGCTATATCGAAGATAAGAAAGACAATCAATGGCTGATTAAAGTAGGTGAACATTACGATAGTATTGAAGCGCTGGAAAATATGCTGTTATGCAAACTGCCGGGCGTAGGCAATGTCCGCATGGCAGATGTTTCGGATATTACAGTCATTGATAATGCAGGTGAGAATTATGCAAAGATTAATGGAGAGCCGGGCGTACTGCTGTCAATTTTTAAAGGGAGTACAGCAAGTACGAGCGATGTCTCCAAAACATGTAAAAATGCGATAGAAAAGCTGGAAAAAGAATACGAAGGTTTGTCTGTGACAGCAATTATGGATCAGGGCGACTATATTACGATGTTTATTAGCAGCATTTTGCAAAGCATGATAAGCGGTGCGCTGCTGGCTGTTCTCGTATTAGCTCTATTCTTTAAAGACGTAAAACCGACTGTAATTGTGGCGTTCAGCATACCATTTTCTGTGCTGTTTGCGATTCTTATCATGTATTTTTCAGGCATCTCGATTAATATTATGACATTGGCTGGCTTGGGGCTTTCGATCGGCATGCTGGTAGACAACTCGATCGTTGTAATTGAAAATATATATCGAATTAGAAACCGCGGAGTATCAGCACCAAGATCGGCAGTACAAGGAGCAAAGCAGGTAGGCGGCCCTATTATCGCTTCTACACTGACAACGGTATGCGTGTTTTTGCCGATGATATTTACGACAGGAATCGTTGCGGAACTGATGGTACCATTTGCACTGACAATCACTTATGCACTTACAGCATCGCTGATTGTCGCACTTTCTATTGTACCTACTGCTGGTTCTATCGTATTAAAAAAGACAAAGGAAAAACGGTATCCGCTGTTTGAACGGATTCAAGAAGGATATGGAGCAGTATTGACATTTTGCCTGCGGTTTAAAATCATACCGCTGGCACTGGCACTGATACTTTTTGTCTTATGTGTGAAACAGGTATTAAAAATGGGTATTACGATGCTGCCGGAGATGACGGGAGAGCAGATATCCATAAGTGTGGAAGTTCCGGAAGAAACAGAAAAAGAAGATGCGTTTGCTTTGGCGGATCAGGTAATGGATGCAGCGCTTAGTGTAGACGGTGTAAAGACAGTCGGCGCTATGGATGCCAGCAGTTCTTCCAGTATGCTCGGCGCAGGTGCTGCCGGAGAAAATTTCCTGAATTATTCATTTTCAATCTTATTAGAAGATGACGTGAAAGATATTTATAAAATCCGCGCCATAGGGGATGCAATTGAAGAAGCGACAAGCGGCTTGGATTGCGAGATATCAGTCTCGTCGTCTGCTATGGGTGATATGACGGCTATGATGGGCAGCGGCCTGTCGCTGAATATATATGGAGATGATACACAAAAGCTGGTTTCTATCAGCGAGGATATTATGCAGCTTGTTGGAGAAATCGAAGGGTTTGAAAACATTTCCAATGGTCAGGAAGACAGTGCACAAGAGATCCATCTGTTAATCAATAAAGACAAAGCAATGAAAAAAGGGCTGACTGTTGCACAGATTTATGCAGAAATTGCTGCAAAGCTGACGACAGAGAAAAATTCTGTTACAATGAGTGTGGGCGATACGGATATGGAAGTGCAGATTGTAGATGAGACGGATCTGCTGCACACAGATAATCTGCTCGATATGGAAGTGCAGGGAAACCTGACAGATGAGGAGGGGAATCAGACTACAAAGAAATTTGTGTTGGGTGATTTTGCAGAAATCGAATATGGGCAGGGGCTTGCGTCCATTTCCCGTGAAAATCAATCCCACTATATTACAATTACAGCAGATACAATGGAAGGATATAATACGACGCTTTTGACGAGAGAGCTCAATAAAAAGTTAAAAGATTATAAAATTGCTGATGGATATACAACAGAGATTGGCGGAGAAAGTGATCAGGTCAATGACATGGTCAGCCAAATGATACAGCTGATGGCACTTGGATTTTTGCTCATTTATTTGGTTATGGTTGCGCAGTTTCAAAGCCTGTTGTCTCCATTTATCGTACTATTTACGATTCCTTTGGCATTTACCGGAGGATTGCTGGCTCTGTTAGCTTTCCATGAACAATTGTCATTAATGAGTTTGCTTGGATTTACAATATTAATGGGAACGGTTGTAAACAATGGGATTGTTTTTGTCGACTATGTCAACCAGCTGCGGATAGGCGGCATGGCGAGGCGGCAAGCGCTCGTAGCAACCGGAAAGACGAGAATGCGCCCAATTCTCATGACGGCATTGACGACGATTCTATCAATGTGTATGATGATATTTAGTAAAGATGCTGGCAACTCTATGGGACGTGGGATGGCAATTGTTGTAGTCGGTGGTTTACTATATGCAACGCTTATGACGTTATTTATCATCCCAGTCATGTATGATATCTTCTACCGTAAGCAGCCACATCAGGTAGACATTGGAGAGGATGATTTGGATGAAATATTAGATGAGGCGCAGGCATATATGCAAGACTATGAGTAGTAAGATTATAGAATGAATGTGCATTGCAGCAAAGAAGAAATAGAAATAAGCAAAGCAGGAAAACTGCTAACAAGAGAGAAGAGCTTATAGTAACAAAAGATGAACTGAATAAGCAAAGCAAGTAAACTGCCTAGAAGTAAAGAAAACCATGTGGCAGAAAATGAAACGAAAAGTAAAGAAAACCAAAGAGAAAGATTAAAAAGTTTAAAATAAAATTAACAAGCAGTCGACGTGCGGAGTACAGCGGTCGGCAGAATGCGGGAGGATGAGACATGATTAAGGTAGTAAAATTTGGAGGAAGCTCCCTGGCCAGTGCAGAGCAGTTCCGTAAGGTTGGAGATATTGTTCGTGCGGACGCAAAAAGAAGGTATGTGATACCAAGTGCGCCTGGTAAGAGGCATAAAAATGATACAAAGGTGACGGATATGCTGTATGAGTGTTATGCACTTGCAGAGGCAGATGAAGACATTAAGCCGATGCTGCGTAAAATCCGCGCCAGATATAATGATATTATCAATGGGTTAAAGCTGCGGTATAACCTTGACGATGAATTTAAAGTGATTGAACAAAAATTTCTTGAAAAGGCAGGCAGCGATTATGCGGCTTCACGCGGAGAATACTTAAATGGACTTTTAATGGCAAGTTATTTGGGAATAGAATTTATTGATGCAGCAGAGGTGATTCGTTTTGACAGAGACGGTAACTTTGATGTAGATACAACAAATAATATTTTAAAACAACGTTTAAAAAAGACTGAACGTGCTGTAATACCAGGATTTTATGGAGCAAAACCTGATGGCAGTATACAGACTTTTTCACGAGGCGGATCTGATATTACTGGATCGATTGTAGCAAAGGCATGCAGGGCAGACCTATATGAAAACTGGACAGACGTATCTGGATTTTTAATTACAGATCCAAGGATTATTAAAAATCCAAAAGGGATAAAAGTAATCACGTACAAAGAGCTGCGGGAGCTTTCTTATATGGGGGCTACTGTACTCCACGAAGATGCGATCTTCCCTGTACGGAAGGAAGGTATCCCGATTAACATTAAGAACACAAATGCACCGGAAGATCCAGGTACTTTTATCGTAGAAAGCACCTGCCAAAAGCCGGAGTTTACGATTACTGGAATTGCTGGAAAAAAAGGCTTTGTAGCAGTGAACATTGAAAAAGATATGATGAATTCAGAGATAGGATTTGGACGGAAGGTGCTGGCAGCATTTGAAGAAAATGAAATTTCCTTTGAACATACACCATCTGGCATTGATACATTTACTGTTTTCGTCCATCAAGAGGAATTCGAGGGCAAGGAACAGAGTGTGCTGTCTGCCATCCACCGTCTGGCAGAACCAGATAGTATTGAACTGGAGGCAGATTTGGCATTGGTTGCGGTCGTAGGGCGCGGCATGAAAAGTACACGTGGAACAGCAGGAAGGATTTTTTCAGCATTAGCACATGCAAATGTGAATGTAAAAATGATTGATCAGGGATCTTCAGAATTAAACGTTATTATAGGCGTCAGCAATGAAGACTTTGAGACAGCAATTCAAGCAATTTATGATATTTTTGTAATTACACAGTTATAGCAAGCGCAAATCAAAACAAAATGTAAAAGAAGCATACACAAAACGATCATACAAAAGAAGCAAAGTAACACGAAAGAACAAAAGAAACAAGTATCAATTAAAAAATGTAAGTATACACAACGCCAAAAAATAAAAGAAACAGTATAAAAAGAAACAGTATAAAAAGAAACAGTATAATATGAAAGATACAAAAGAAACAAGAGCAACACGAAAGAACAAAAGAAAAAAGAGATCTTGGAAAAAACAGAACTTGGAAAAACAAAAGAAGTAAGAGCAAAGGAATACAAAAGAGACAAGAGTAAAAAGAGAACAAAAGAAGCAAGTGTAAATCAAAATGTAAGTATACATAACTGGAAAAAACAAAAGAAACAAGAGTAACACGAAAGAGCAAAAGAAAAAGGAGAAACGTGGAAAAACAAAAGAAACAAGAGTAACACGAAAGAACAAAAGAAAAAGGAGAAATCTGGAAAAACAAAAGAAGCAAGAGTAAATGAAAATGTATGTATACACAACTCGAAAGTACAAAAGAGCAAAAGAGTCAGAATAAACCAGAAAAACAAAAGAAACAAGAGTAACACGAAAGAACAAAAGAAAAAGGAGAAATTTGAAAAAACAAAAGAAGCAAAGTAACACAAAAAACAAAAGAAAATAGAGTAACATGAGAGAACAAAAGAAGTAAGAGTAAATTAACGAAACTAAAGAAATAAGGGCAAATCAAAAGAATAAAGGGAATAAGTATTATTCAAAAACAAAAGAAACAAGAGCAATACGAAAGAACAAAAGAAGCAAGAGCAATACGAAAGAACAAAAGAAAAAGGAGAAACATGAAAAAACAAAAGAAACAAGAGCAAATCGAAAGTACAAGAGAAGTATGTACGAATTATATGGATTAGCGGAAGTTTGAGCGAATCATATGAATGAGGGAAGTATATGCAAATCGTGTATGCAGGAGGAGAACTATGTGGAGTAGGATAGAGTTAAAAGAGGATTCAAAATCGCTGTTTCGACTGAATTATTGGCCGTTTGTTTTGGTTGCATTTGTCCATTCATTTATTACAGTAGGCAGCAGCGGCAGGAGCAGCTATCATTCGGCTCAAGAAATATTGGATAGGGATTGGCAGTATCAACGAGGGTATTTTAACCATCATTTTTATAATGACGTTAGTAATTTCTTGCTTGCAGTGATAGGTGCAGTTCTGGCGGCAGCAATAGGAATTCTTACTGTGTCCATTATATTGAATATCTTTGTGTTTTTCCCGCTTGAGGTTGGATGTAAACGTTATATGACAATTGCAAGGGAGGTCAAGCCTGAATTTCAGGAGATGCTGTTTGCGTTTAAAAATTGTTATGGAAATGTGGTGAAAATCATGTTTCTTAGAGATCTCTATATTTTTTTATGGTCGCTTTTGCTGGTTATACCAGGGATTATTAAATCATATGAATACCGGATGGTGCCTTATCTGCTGGCAGAATATCCGGATATGGATTCGTCAGAAGCTTTTCGTATCAGCAGAGAGATGATGCTGGGCAATAAATGGGAGGCATTTGTTCTGGATTTGTCATTTTTGGGATGGGACATTGCATCTGCTTGTACGATGGGGCTTGTAGGCGTATTTTATGCAGGGCCATACAAAATGCTGACAAATGCTGCACTATATTTGACTTTAAAAAACACGCATCCTAATTTTGGCTATACGCAGTCCGATGACAGATATTATTATCAGGGCGGCCAGTATTAAACCATACTGACAATAAGAATAAACAAATAGCAGGGAAGATTTTTAAAACATCTGAAATTATTTGACAATAAAAATTATCTATAATTAATGAAAAATTTTCATGAGACGAAAAATCACGTGATAAAAAATGATATATCATAAAAAAGATAACAAAACACCTAAAAGTTAGATTAGATAAGTAAAAAAATGGGGGAGGGGCCTACAGGCTCCCCCCATTTTTAACTGTGTCAGCAGCCAAATTAAGCTTTGTGCAGCTGGATCCGTGCGTTAATGTAATTTTCTAATGTAGCAGCCGTTTTTTCAATGCCGAGCTTGCTGCTGTTAATGCATAAGTCATAGTTTCTGGAATCTCCCCAGCGGAAATCAGAATGACGGTTATGATATTTTTTTCGAAATCTGTCATGACGGCGCATTTTTGCCATAGCTTCTGTGTCGTTCAGTTGGTAGACTTCCTTGACACGTGCCAGCTTACACGACTCGTCGCCTACAACAAAGATAGAAATTAAACCGTTATGATCCTTTAAAACAGTTTCTGCACAGCGGCCGACAATAACAAAAGATTCTCCGCTGTCAGCTTTCTTGCGGATATAATCAAACTGCAAATCTGCGACGATTTCTTCCATAGAGTTTGAATAAGAACCAACCCGTCGGGTGAGAAATTTGTTTCTAGGTTTTTCGTCAAACTTTTCCAGTATTTCTACTTCAATGTTATGTTCATTTGCAATATCATCTAAAATGCGTCTGTCATAAAATTTTAAGCCATGTTCTTTCGCAATTTTTTCCGCCATCAGATGGCCGCCGCTCCCAAATTCGCGGCTAACAGAAATAATTGTTTGCGCCATAAAAGAAGTACCTCCTTACAATATATACTAACAGGCTGCTGTGCGGCCTGCTTCCTAGCAATAACGAATAAAGATTACAATCATCGAAATAGTTACAACAATGATCGTTGCCGGTGCGGCTGACTTGCAGTATGTGCCCCAGCCGATGACATAGCCATTTTTAGCGGCTACCGAAGTACCTACGACGTTTGCAGAAGCGCCGATCGGAGTAGCGCTGCCGCCGATATCTGTACCCATGGACAGCGCCCATGCGAGTGTGGATAAATCTACACCCTGCGAAGCGGCCAGGCTTTTGATTACTGGGATCATAGTAGCTGCAAATGGGATATTATCTACAAATGCACTGGCAATTGCAGACACCCAGATAATAATGGCCACCATGAGCCGTAAGTTTCCTTTGCTGACTTCGCCAATATAAGAAGCGATGAGTTCCAGAATGCCTGTTTGCTCAAGACCGCCTACGACCATAAATAAGCCGATAAAAAACAGTAATGTTTTATAATCCACCTTTGATAATAATTCGAGCGCGTATTTACCGGAAGTAATTAAAGTAATCACCGTAATGACAGCGCCGATGAATGCAACCGTAAGCCCAGTCTGCGCATGTGTTACAAGCAGCACAACTGCAAATCCGAAAATTACGCAGCTGATGGAAAAGGCTTTTTTGTCAGTCACTGCGTCTTTTGGATCTGGCAGCGTACGTGGATCAATTGTATTTTCTCCTGCCTTTGCCAGTTCCTTGTGGTATACCAGATAAAAATAAACAATAATAAATACAAGACTAAGCAGTGCAATTAACCCGGTATTGGTCAAAAAATCGGCAAACGAATAGCCAAGGGAAGTACCAATAATAATGTTTGGCGGATCACCGCACATTGTTGCCGAGCCGCCGAGGTTTGCACAAAAAATTTCCGATAAAATCATTGGGATCGGATTAAACTTTAACAGCTTTGCAAGCTCTACTGTCACAGCCGCCAAAAACAGGATAACTGTAATACTGTCAATAAACATGGCCAGGCAAGACGACATGAGCATAAACGCAACAAAAAGAGGAACAGGTTTATAGTTGACGAGCTTTGCGAGCCGCATACATAACCAGCGGAAAAAACCTGCCTTTGCCATACCCTCTACCATGACCATCATCCCTGCAATAAAAATAATGGTTGCCCAGTTGATGCCGCTGGATGATTCAGAGCTTTCTCCTGCTGCATACCAAAAATCCAATGTAAAGATGCTGCGCACATTTAAGGTATCCATAATCGCAGCAGGACTTTGCATGACGATGCCAAATACAAGCACCAGTGTTAACAAGCCGCATCCAAGCGTAATGTAATGACGCTCGATTTTGTCCAGTACGATCATGAGAAACATGATCACAAAGATCGCTGTAGCTAAAATTTGTGCAAGTAACATTTTTGACTTCCTCCTTCTATGTATCTGATTGGTATTAATAATGCGTAAAAATTATAAAATTATTATAAAGTATGAAATACCAGAAAAAAGTTTATCACGTTATAAAAAAAAGTCAATACCTTGCTGCATACTTTCCAGAATACATTTCAGAATACCGTTACTGTTCACACCTTTGGTGCACACATGGCTTTCCTTTTATACCGGATCTTGTATATACTTTGCTTCGTGCGACAGCCCCTGATGTGAACAGTATGGAATACCTGCTGAATCCGTCTTTACACAAACATGCTTGTTTGTTATAATTTAATTATTAGAGACAATAACATTCCGGTTATTTGCATAGTTATAAAAATTGATAAAATTTAGGTATACAGATTCGAAAAAAAGTATTAAAATAAAATGTAAAAGATAGTGGAGGGATCATAAGATGATAACGGTAGATGCAACGCTTCGAGTCTATTTACAGTACTATGAAAAAGAAATTAACTTGACAAGGCTTGTGGAGAAAGCGTATCAAGAAGGCAGCACCCGCTTTGAAAAGCAGCTGAAAGCGATTGAAGTGTATGTGAAGCCGGAGGATGGGAAAGCTTATTACGTAGTAAATCGTGAGCTGGAGTCTTATGTCAACCTGTGGGATTCTGCGAGTGACATTTGCGATTCAAATGGACTGAGCGGAGAATTAAACTGGCACAGCGAAGTGCAGCGCAGGCTCATTTTCGAATACCGCGGACGACAGTGCGACTGCGACAGCATTATTGACCGTGTGCTGGATAAATATATGTATATCCATGCAGCAAAACCGCTCCACGAGATAGAAATTTATGTTCGCCAGGAGCATGAGACGGCCTATTATGTCATTAATGGACGTTATACAGGGTCAGTATCTATGTTTGCATAAAAGAGATAATGAAAAAAATGAAAGAAATGGAGAAATCAATCATGGCTTGGTATGACAGTGCAGTATTTTACCATATCTATCCGCTTGGGTTGTGTGGATGTGGGCATGAAAACAGCAAAGCGGAGGAGTCACATTTTGACAAGCTGACCCAGTGGGCAGAGCATGTAAAAAAAATTGGGTGCAATGCCATTTACATCGGGCCCCTTTTTGAGTCCAGCACACATGGGTATGACACGATCGATTACCGCAAGGTAGACCGCAGGCTTGGCACGAATGAGGATTTTAAGGAATGGGTAGCGCATTGCCACAAAATCGGGGTGCGCGTCATCGTAGACGGTGTCTTTAACCATGTAGGACGCGAATTTTTTGCCTTCCAGGACTTAAAGGAAAAACGGGAAGGTTCTGCTTATCGGGACTGGTTTTTAAACGTGAACTTTTATGGCAATAATGAATATAACGACGGGTTTTGCTATGAAAACTGGGGCGGATATAACTTGCTGGTAAAGTTAAACCAGCGTAATCCAGCAGTCAAAGATTATCATTTTGAAACCATCCGGTTTTGGGTTGACGAATTTGATATCGACGGCATAAGGCTCGATGCAGCAGATGTGCTGGATTTTGACTTTATGAAAGATTTACGTAATGTGGCAAACAGCGTTAAACCGGATTTCTGGCTTATGGGAGAGGTTATTCATGGAGATTATGGCCGCTGGGCAAATCCGCAGATGCTGCATTCTGTGACGAACTATGAATTGCATAAAGGTTTATTTTCCGGGCATAATGACCATAATTATTTTGAAATCGCACATACGATCCGTCGTCTGGAAGGCTTGTGCGGAAATGTGCGCCTGTATACGTTTGTCGATAACCACGATGTAGCGCGTATTTATTCGAAATTAAACCAAAAACAGCATTTGTATCCGATTACGCTGCTGCTGTATACGGTTTACGGTATTCCGTCCGTTTATTATGGCTCTGAATTTTCGATTGAAGGAGCTAAGGAGCGTTCCTCAGACTGGAATCTGCGTCCAGAGCTGGAGCTTTCTGATTATGCGGATACGTATACAGAAGATGAAATTACAAACTTACATTGCCTGCTTGGCCGGGCAAAGCAGCAGTTTGCGGAGCTGTCAGACGGCCGCTATCAGGAACTGGTGCTGACAAACCGCCAGTACGCATTTGGCAGAGTTTTGCAAAATTCTGTCATGATTACAGCTGTCAATAATGACGATCAGCCGGCACATATGGAAATTCCTATCCCTGTGCAGGCTGCAAAAGCAGTGAATATCCTGGATGCAGAGATTGACTGGACAAAAGAGCCGGAGGAAAGCTTGGATTTGACTCATTGTAAAGCATTAGAAGTGAAAGATCACAAGCTCATCTTAGACTTGCCGGCAAATAAGGGCGTGCTTGCCTGGGTTACAGATGAAATCTAAACACTTTTCATAAAAATCAATTCATCTGAAACCGAAAAAGCGATGAAAAAAGTAAACTGGAGCTGCAGGCTCATGCCTTGGGAGCTTCCAATGTATCGGATCATATCCTGGATGCATTGGGAGCTTTTTTACATGATATTAGCTTTTATATTTGAAAACATTTTGTACGGACAATAGTTTCATAAGAAGAACAGATTTTATCTGCCAGGCAGACGATAACAGCAGCGCGGCATTTTGGAAAAGTAAAAAGCGTTAACGGCCACATATGACTTTCAATAATATTGCGCTCTGTCGGAGTTAACGTATAGCGCTGCATAGCGTTTTTTAATGCAATAGCAGGATGGTGTAATCCGTGGAAACGGCCTGCGTAGCCGTTTTCATGCCAGTCATACAGATAATAGTCATGCAGGAACGCGCCGCGTACAAGCTCTGCATCGCAAGCACCCAGATGCAGCCTGCGGTTAAAGTAAAAGCTTAGCCGTACGACACTGATGACATGGTCGTAGGTTGATATTTTTCCATGCTGGATATATTGCTTCATACGAGCAGCTTCTTTGTCTGTCTGCAGATCGTGCAAAAGCAGTTTTAATTCTCTATTTTCCTGGTTGGATAATAACCGCATGAGGAATCTTCCTTTCGAATTGAATGAGTGTGTTTATTCATATTATATAAGGTTTCACACGTTCAGGCAATAGGAAAGCTGCTTGTGTGCTAACAAATGGGTTCATAAGGAAGATACAGCAAACACCATGAGCAGCTACAAGATCCTGAGTTTAGAAAGGAATGGGAATATATACACTATACACCCTGAAATGGAAGTGATTCGTGCAAGGATGGAAATGTGGGCGAATAGGGTATAGACAGTGGCAAAAATAGCTAGGCTTGAAATGTTGTAGATTTTTGCATATAATATAGGCATCAATAAAAAGGAAGGTAACAGCACATGAGTGATAGAGAAAAATTATTTCAGTTGGTGGATGCTATACCAGATTATAAATTGTGTTATGCTATAACTTATTTGCAGGGACTCACAGACGGAGGAAAATCAGAACTAAAAAAAGAAACATTGGAAGCTTTTGAAGAAGCTGCAAGAATAAGCAAAGATCCAAACGTTAAAAGTTATACAGATGTAAAAGAGATGTTTAGGGAGATTTTGGAAGATGAAACAACTTGAAATAAGGCTACCGCAATCCCACTGGCTTTAGACGGTGGGTTAAGGTAGCC
>CANDJR010000072.1 GCA_947385105.1 uncultured Eubacterium sp. | reverse complement strand
TCTTTTGCATGTGCATGAAAATGTAAAATAACCTCATAAGCATCATCAAAGGCGGCTGGGTAAGGATGCTCCGGAGCCAGGCGGTAATTCACACTGATAACATGGCAGTTTAACGACTCACTTACCATCTGACAGATCGCATCATCCTTTTCAGCATTGCCGAAAATAAACCCTCCTCCATGGAATTCAAAGACTGCAGGAGATGTGCCGCCTCCTTTTGCTTTGTGAAGGCATACAGTAATTTCACGTCCCGGCAGCTGCACTGCCAATGCCTCTCCCATCCGCTTTTGTGCCATAACAAGCTCTGTCTGGTAGCTGCGAATTGCCGGTACGGTATTTAAAAACCCCCTTAAAAAGGGATCTGTGATTTCCGGACAAAGACGTATCCTCTTTCCCATATGCGTTCCTTTCTTAGCACACCTTTTCGGTATATTTTTAAGTTAGCTTCTTTTTCTTCTATTATTCTTCTCGTTTGATTTTATTCCGAGCCTAGTTGAATTCTGTTTCGCCTCTAGTTAAATTCTATTTCAATGCTACTTGAGTTCTGTTTCACTTCTGTTTTGATTCTTTATCGCTTCTGTTTTAATTCTGTTTCGCTTCTGTTTTTATTCTGTTTTAATTCTGTTTCGCTTCTACCTGCTTCTATTCATATTCAAAGTCAAATCCGCTCCATACTGGAATCCCTGTATACTCCTGCAGCGGTTCTGTCTGCTCTAATGCACGTACTGCGCCGGATGCAAGTGCCTCCATTTCAAAATCTCCGCCATATACGATAAACGGTGCAATCCAGCCAGCATATTTTTTTACATTGGCAATAAAATCTTCGTCATTGGATACCCCTCCTGTCATAACGATCGCATCTACTTTTCCTTCCATGACGCAGGCATAAGAGCCAATATATTTTCCAAGCTGGTATGCAAAATTTTCATATACCAAAGACGCCCACTGATCCCCCTTTTGGATGCGTTCTTTGATCTCCAGCATATTATCTGTGCCTAATAAAGAAACCAAACCGCCTGTTTTACTTATTTTTTCCTTCATTTCGTTCAGTGTATATTCCCCGGAATAACACATTTTGACAACTGGCATCAGCGGCACATATCCAGAACGGTTCGGTGCCATAGGGCCTTCGCCGTTTAAGACGTCATTGCCATCTACTATCCTTCCTTGTTTTTGCGCTGTAATCGACAATCCCCCGCCTACATGACAGACTATGAAATTACATGCTTCATATTTTTTGCCCAGCTGTTTTGCTGCACGCATGGCAACTTCTTTTTGGTTTAAGACATGCACATGCGACTCCCTATAAATTCCTTTTATTCCAGTCAGCCTTGCCACATCTTCAAATTCATCCACATCCGGCGGATTTACTAAATAAGCAGGTTTGCCAGTTTCTTTTGCAAACGCGTCAATAATCTGTGCCCCCAGAATTGCCGGATGCTCCATCAGTCGGCCGGAAGTGCAGTCTTCCAGGATTTTATCATTAACCGGAAAGATTCCGCCAGGTGTTGATACTAATCCTCCAGAGTATGCTGCAAATGCATCCATATCCTTAATATCAATCTGGTTATCCTGCAGCTCCTTTAAAATGGTTTCTACACGATAAGGCTTTTGCTCACTCACACGGGCAAATGTCCGCAGTTTTTCAGGATCATGCTGTACATTTGCTTTAAATAAGCGCTTTTCCCCCTCAAAGACTGCCAGCTTTGTAGAAGTAGATCCTGGGCTTAATGTAAAAATCTTATATTCCATTTGATAGCTCCCCCTTATGTTAGGCATTTGCTGCTGCAATGATAACCATTGCAATATCTCCGACAATTTCTTCCACAGACGCGCCCCTGGAAGAATCTGCGACTGGCTTTGCAAATCCGCTCAGCGTATGCCCATATCCCTTACCTTTTGCAAATAACTGTATCATTTTAATGCCTATATTGGCTGCATTCAGTTCTGGAAATATTAAAATATTTGCCTTGCCTGCCACTTCGCTTGGACGATTTACTTTTTTCGCTGCCACTTCTGGCCGAATGGCAGTATCAAGCTGGAATTCCCCATCAATCTTTAAATCCGGACGCCGTTGTTTTGCAATTTGAATTGCTTCTAACATCTTATCCACACTGGCTGCAGTTCCAGAGCCACAGGTGGAAAAACTTAAAAATGCACACCGCGGTTCCCACCCCATCAAGGCATGGATATTATCACAAGATGCAATCGCAATGGATGCTAATTCATCTGCCGCAGGTTCTGGATTTAATCCGCAGTCCGCCAATGCAATCAAATTGCCCTCTGGGCCTTCGAAACCTGGTATTTCAGTCAATGCAAAAATGGAAGGCACATCTACCCCATCCTGCATACCAATGCACTGCTGCGCACAAAGAAGCACATCGCCTGTTGTATTCACATGCCCGCAAAAAGTACCATCCACATCGCCTACAGCTTCTAAGATCATGGCATAATACATTGGATTTTTCATTTTCCGTTTGGAACCTTTTTCTGAAAGCATTAATTTTGGATAGGACATATACCGGGCAACTATTTCATCTCTATGTGCCTCGTCTGTGATATCTACAATCTCCATACCATCCAAAGAAACGTCTGCCTTTTGTGCAGTAGCACGGATCACTTCTGGGTCATTCACTAACACAGGTGTCCCAATTCCCGCATCCAGCACCTGGCGCGCAGCAAGCAGTGTCTTTTCCGCTTCACACTCTGGCAGTGCAATTCGTTTTGGATTTTTTTTCGCTTTCTCGATCAAGTTCTCAATTAATGTCATCTCCCCACTCCCTATCTGTCCTTTTTATTGTTTCGAGTTTTCTATCCTTTCCCCTGTTTTGCAGGAATTTGCAACTGCAAAAGCAACCGCATAATCTTCCTCATAAGATAGAGAAATATAGATATCGGCAATTCCTTTCTCCTGTGCGTGCTGCTTGACCTTTCCATAAAGTGTGACATACGGAATACCGCTGCTGTCATTTAAGATCTCGATTTCTGCAAATACTACCCTCTGCTGCTGCATGCCAAGCGATTTAAAGACTGCCTCTTTCCCTGCAAACCTTGTTGCATAATAATGAAAAGGAATTTCCCGTTTACCAGCCTGCTCTATTTCTTTCACTGAATACACTTTTTGTAAAAAGGGATCACCTTCTTTCAAATACTCTTTCGAAAGATGCTTCATATATAAAATATCTGTTCCCACTCCTGCAATCATAGCTCTTTCATTCCTTTATCCTTCTTATGAACTGGAAATATGTAGTTGCTTTTGTCTTTTTCCTACACGCACCCTGTGCTATCTGTTAACGGTATGTATAACTGCCAGCTTTATATTTTGGCGGAATTACCGGTACTTGGATAAAGGATTCGTATTTGCCGCCTGTATAGATTATCTGGCGTCCATGATTGTCCGTATCCCAAGCAAGCGGTTCAAACCACCCCTCACGGATGTAATGGCCTGCAATCTGAATACGCAGTTTTTCACCTTTATGCCAGATACGTGAAGACGGCACAATTTCAATGTCTACTGGCACAATTTCACCTGGCTGTACCTTCAGCTCGCGCTTATGCGCCATCACTGGCTGTACCATCACACCTTTGACGATCTGGGATTCTTCCTTACTAATCTCACGGTGCGATATGCGGCACTTGCCCCATGCGCCTGGATGCGGCTCATTTAATGTATACCAAGGAATCCAGTTTCCGTCTTCGTCTGCTTTTTGGATATTAATAAACATATCCATATCATTATAGGCTTCTGCTGCTACAAATAAATGCAGATACATATAACCTGTCAGCTCAGTATCCTCCTGGAAAGCCATGTCAAACTCCACCTTCCCGGTATTGCCATCATAAGATACGCTTGATTCTACAGCAACCGGCGCATCATGCATTGTCAAATGAGCTGCATCCGAAGCATCCAAATAATACTTTTTATATTCTGTCCGTTTAAGCGGGAATTCATTTTCGGCACGTCTTGTCTGATAATCACAGTCATACGCATCCATGACATCGATCCGCACCTTTGGCGTCATTTCCCAACCATTATGGATGTCCTTTAAATACCTGTCATAAAACCGCTTTAGATCTTCCAGGTTTTCCGGTGTATAAGTATCCGGCCACTCAAAATCACGATGCGCACGAAGCCATTTCCTCTTAGTCTTTGCCTTGCGGAATGCCTGGATCGATCCTCTTAAATGGAAATGGGAAAAACCAGCCGTCTGATATACTGGTACTTCTACTTTGGAAAAATCCGGACGTTTATCTTCCCAATATCCATTTATGAGCGGATATTTCACTGCCATATCTACTTGACTGTCAACGCCGCCTGTACCTGTTACCTGTGCAGATATAAATTTATTAAAGGAAAGTGCCGGAACACCTCCTTCATAGAAGGACTCCCGATACAGATCTGTTGTACATTCCCAAGGTGCAATACATTTTAAGTGTGGAGGCTGCATTGCTGCAATGCCCCATTGATGCATTGCTACGCCAGAATTTCCTGCCATCCCTACATTTCCGTTGCACCAATGCTGTGTGCCAATCCATTCTACAAAATCATATCCATCTTCCCGATCCTGATGGGTAAACATATGTACGTTTCCTTCTGAATGTCCTGCTCCGCGTACATCTACATTTGCTACTGCATATCCCTGATAGCACCAATACATCGGATCTGGAGATTCAAATTTTGCCAGCTTGGAAACTGTATGAGGCGGTACGCCCATAATCTGCCACTCACTCATCCCTTCACCTGGACGTTTGCCAAACCAGGACCAGGATACAATAACCGGATATGTTTGGCTTTCATCCTTTGGACGGAAAATATCAACATAGATAGTTACCCCATCACGCATTTTTACCGGTACGTCCTGCTCACAGAGAATACCTGGCGCAGCCTCGTAAGTACGCTGGTTAAATGCCGGACAAAATCCCTGTCCCATACGTGCCATTGGATCTTCTGCTGCTGACAAATCTACATTCGGATCTACAGAAACTGGTTTCCTGGCTACCATATAGACAGCTTCCAGTTCTTCTCCCTGGAAGGTTTCTTTTAATGTAAAGCGTTCCCGCGCTGCCAGCTCATCATCATGATCTGATTTTGCACTAGTGCTGGCATCTTCTGTTTCCATAGCGCAAGATGGCTGCTCTGGCTGCGTATTTGCAACAGCCTCACCCAGGCACTCGCTTACTACATAATCGACAGCAGCGCCAATTGTCGCCTGTCTGCGAAATTCCATATAAGGGATTTCAATATCAAATTCATCCTCTAAATATGTTGTAATCTGGGAATACTGTACGCTTTTTGCATGAAAATCTTTTGTAAATTCTTTCTCTCTTGTAATATCTGAAGCTGGTACTTGAAACAGCCCGGATGCACGTTCTGCCAGCTTTGCAAGTACCTCCTGCTGGCGCGGCGAATAGGTCTGCGCAGACGCCACGTTAGAAACCGTCTCTGCTGTTTCGGTCTGTTCGCTTTGTCCTTCTTCATCTGCTTCTCCCAGACATTCTGTCAGTACATATGAAACTGCCTCCCCTATTGTCTTTTGGCGCCGGAATGACATATAAGGAATTTCTGTATCAAATTCATCCTCCAGGTAAGTCGTTATCTGCGAAAAATGTGTGGACTTTGCATTACAATCTTCTGCAAACCTAGTGGATGCTGTCAAATCTTCCTTGCTTTTGCCAAACAGCGGCGCAGCACGTTCTACTAACTTTTCAAAAATTTCCTGTTTGATGCTCATATGTTTTCCTCCATTTTCTTTTTATAACAAACTATATTCTTTGTTTCGTATTTCCTTTGTTTTATTTTCTTTGTTTCTTGTTGTATTTTTTCTTGTTTTTTTGTTTCATTTGTTATCATTTTCTTGTTTCATTTTTTCTTGTCTTTTGTTTTCTTTCATGTTTCTTGTATCATTTTTTCTTGTTTTACTTTTCCATGTTTCTTATTTCATTTTTTCTTGTTTTTTGTTTCATTTGTTATCATTTTCTTGTTTCATATCATTTCAGTCTTTTGCTACAACGAGTACATTTTGATTTTATAATCCAGCATATTCAATAGTTGCTAATTCTAAATATAATAAATCTATTTCTATGATTGCTTTACTCTGGCACTTTATTTGATACCTTGCCAAGCGCCTCTAATACCATACGAATGATAAATGGAATTACAATCACTATGATGCATGCAACTCCTAAATAGCTATACCCCTTACGTACCAGCGGCAGCAATCCAAACTGTGCAATTGAAAACGTAGCAACAGTGCAAATCAAAGCTGTAACAATGGTGCGTAAACGGTGTTTTCCTGCTGCTGTACTGGCATCCTCTTTCTTTTCCAAGCCCGTAACAACACGGTTTACAAATCCGGTAATCATATTCACGCCTGAAAATACAGATCCAACTATAATAAGCAGAGAAACCATTGGTGCAAGAAATTCTGAAGCAACGCCGCATTGGGCAAACAACAGCGTGTAGACAGAATATTCCGGCAGCTTAGAATTCATAGATACTGCCAAAAGGCCAACTGCAACAAGTGAAATAATGATTGCATTAATAAAAAATCCATATAACATGCTTGTAAAGCATTGTTTTTTATCCGTAAATTTCTGTGCATGCTGTACATACAGCCCCACTGATGCAATGTGGTATGCACCATACAGATTGCAATACCATAAAGCACTCCCAAGAGAACCACTTTCTGTAGAACCTACAGGCAGCGTGCCATGCATCATCTGTGAAACTGCATCACAAATACTGCCCCACTGGGCAAATATATTTGGCACAAAAACGCATAAAACCCCAATAATTAATATGTAAGATACTACTGTAGCTGCTTTGCGGATCATATCTGTATTGCACAGCGATACTGCAAAGATGAACACCCCTACGATTGCTGTACATATAAGGTAAGGAATACCTGTCAGTTCATTTAAGGTAGAACCGCCTGTAGCAAAAGCAATCGATGGTGCCAGCAGGATGAGCATAAAATAGACTGCTTCATACAGGTTTGAAAAGAGAAAACGGAATTTTCCATAAAACTTATCACAGAAATCACGATAATTTGCCGTTTGATTGTCATAGGCAAAGCGTAATGCATACCATTGAAAAAAAGCTTGATAGAGCTGTGCCAGCGCTGGTGTAAACAAACACCAGATGCCAAAATTAAGAAAATACTGATAAAGCTGTGTACCGGATGCAAATCCACCCCCAAACTGGCTTGTAAACCAAACAAAACCTACGCCCAGTGCAATTTGGGCATTGCTGCTTTTGTTTTTCATAAAGAACCTCCTCACGTCATACAATTAAGTTGCCTTTTCATACATATGTACAATAAAACCTCTTTACAAATACAATTTCATTGTATAATATGCAGATTTCAGACGCTTGTATTGCTTTCTTTTTTAACATTTTATATAATAGTTCCTAAATAAACAATGTAGCGCAATTTAAAATCGCAAATAAAAATACACCTTTTATTGTGTTGCAACACAATTTGCACCAGCTGCGTACAAAGATGAAATCATAGAGGATAGTTAAGCTATTTCTGATTGAGTCAAATATGCACAGCATTGAAAGGAAGTAACATGAAAATATCACAATTTAAAGAACGTCTGGCTGTAAACGCTGACATTAAAAGCAAATTAACAGCTCCGGAAGAAGAAATCTATTCCTATATGCCATTTACAGACAGCTCTCAATTAGAAGAACATATTTTGTATATAGGCTCTTATGTTGAAATTCTTGCCCAGAACACAGAGCTAAGTACTAATTTTTTATGTACGATTAACGACTGGCAGGATATCGAAAGCCTCAAATATGATATACGGTATCCGCATGCCAATTTCATCTTTTTGCTTCAAGGCACCAGCAGCACTTTGCAGGCTGTTATTCATCTGACTTCTAAAGTCTTTCTAGCGGAAAACCGTTATACCAGCCAGATAAACCGCTTGGTTGCCGTTTCCAATGCAAACCGCGGCCTGCAGTATTTAATTGATGAAGCCTATCGGATTAACAAATCACCAATTATTGTCATTGATTCCAGCTACCGCATTCTTGCTATGTACCAAGATGCTCCTGCCGACGATAAGCTGGACTTGCGTGCACAACGCAAGCTTGGTTATTTGACGGAACATAACCTGGAACGCATGAAACGTGATCGAATCTATGAACAGCTCCGTCAATCCGACACAAAACTTCGTTATGGGAAAGCCTCTGATTCTGATTATTTTTGGGTGGATACTCTGGTGTATATTCATGGGATTGAAGTAGCAGAAATCGGTGTTATTGAATATGATCATCCATTTACCAACTATGATTTTGAATTTATACATTTTCTCAAACAGCTCGTAGCATGGGAAATGCAAAAACAGAATTTTTCCCCGCTCCATCATGCCCAGATGCACAGCATTTTTCTCTCTGAACTGCTTTCAAAAAGATTTATGAATGCGCAAACGATCGAACTAAGAAAACGTATGCTGGGCTGGAAAGATTCACGCTATTTATATGTTTTTTCTATCTTTTCAGAAGAAAAAGAAAATGTTAATTTTAAGCAAAAGGCTGATATTTTTTGCATACAGATTTTACATCTGATACCAGACAGCTATTGGACATTTAAAGAAGATCATTTCGTATTTTTAATAGGAAAGGAAACAGATAATGCAGAAGAATTCCAGCCAAATTCTCCGCTTGCTCAACGGCTGGCACACAATCATATGTACGGCATTTTAAGCAACTGTTTTTCTTCACTCACTGATGTAAAGAAACACTATGAACTGATATTTGACATCAAAGAGTACAAAACCTATTTTGCACCAAATGCTACCATCAGCAGATATACGGATTTTTATATTTACCATATTGCCAAGCTGATATCAAGCACAAACCATTTGTCAGACTTTTACCACCCGCTGATTGTGAAGATACAGGCATATGACAATGAAAACCATACAAACTATTTAGAAACTCTTGCTGAATATCTGACTCACATTGATAATCCTTCGATTTCAGCCAAAAACTTGTGCATCCACAAGAATACATTTTTCTATCGCATGAATAAATTAAAAGATTTATTTCCGGTTGATTTAAAAGATGGTACTGAACGAATGAAATTACTGCTGACAATAGAATTTATGAAACTAGAATTGTAGAATATTTTTTACACAAAAAAATTTTGCCAATGCAGCTTCATATAAAATAAAGCTGCATTGGAACATTTGTCTATGATTCTGCGTGCTTAGGCTATACTACTTCTTCCGCCTCTTTTTCTTTCCCAAGCCTGCGCAGCATCGTCTTTTTTACTGCTCTAAAAATATTTTCATATCCCGTACATCTGCACAAATGCCCAGACATTAATTTACGGATTTCATCATCTGAATATTCACGGTTCGATTCTAAAAGCTCAGTTGCACTCATAATAAAACCTGGTGTACAAAATCCACATTGCACAGCAGTTTCATCAATAAATGCCTGCTGTATATCAGAAAGCTCCCCATTTGGCCCTGCCAAGCCTTCCAAAGTCAGAATTTCTTTTCCTTGCGCCCATACAGCCAGATAAATGCAGGAATTAAAACACTCCCCATTCACAAGGACATTACATGCCCCGCACTCGCCAACTTCACAGCCCTTTTTTACACTTGTCAGCCGATAATCATTTCGAAGCATATCTGTCAGTGATGCCCGCACATCTACCATTTTTTCTACTTGTTTCCCATTAATGGTACAGGAAACCAATTTATACTGCTGTTTACTCATCGATTTCACCCCCTGCCAAGCGGATGGATTCTTTTAGTGCACGTTCCGCTAATGCAACTGCAATATGTTCACGAAAAGCTTTTGATGCACGCCAGCTGTCACGCGGATTGATATCCTCTAATACTGCCTGTGCAAACTCTTTTATCACCGTGCCCTTAACCTCTTTTCCTTTTGCAGATGCTTCTGCACTAGGCGCACGCATTGGCACTGGCCCGGCTACTCCGTACGCAATCCTAACATCCTCTATTTTTTTCTTATCATCGGATAATTTCACATTTACGGAACACCCAGTAGTTGCAATGTCCATGGCATTCCTCATCGCATATTTGATATAATGTCCTTTGTAACCCTCATATGATTGTTTTGGAATCAAAATTGCTGTCTGTATTTCTGCAGGCCGTAAATCTACCTGCCCTGCCTTGATATAAAAATCTTTGATTGGCAGGCGGCGCACCCCGTCTTGTCCTGTCAGTTCTACAATCGCATCCCATGCAAAAAGCGTGGATGCTGAATCTGCAGAGGTTACTCCATTACATGTATTTCCGCCAATCGTACCAATATTACGAATCTGCGGACCTCCAACCATATCGACTGCTTCTCCCAGGACACGGATATGTTCCTGTATAATTGGATCTTTTGTAATATGCGAAAAACTGGTCAGTGACCCTATCCGTATCGTACCGTCTTCTTCATAACAGACGCCGCGCATATCATCAATCATATAAATGCTTACCAGCTCTTTTCCTGCACGCTTTCCTTCCCGCATCTGTACCAGCACATCACTTCCGCCTGCAATGACTTGTGCCTGCGGATGCTCAGCCAGCAGCTTTACAGCATGTGAGACGCTCTCTGCTTCATAAAGCGCTTTGATATCATACATAACAAATCCTCCTTATCGTAATCCAACATGCGTTTTGTGCACACCCCTAGCTAAAAAAATATGCAGCGCATGCTGAATCTCTGATTGAAATCGCCAAAGGCGATGAAAATTTTCACAGTAATCCTTCTTCCTGAAAACGCTGGAACATCACATGTGGTGTAACCGGCGCTTCATCTATGAACACCCCTGTAGCTTGATAGATTGCATTTCGAATTGCCGGAGCCACAGAACATGCCGGCGGCTCACCTAACGCTTTTGTACCAAATGCACTAGTTGGCTCTGGATTTTCTACAAAAAGAGCCTTTAATCGCGGATGATCCATAAAGGTAGGCAGTTTATAGTCTAATAAATTATCATTCAATGTCTGTCCCGTCTGTCCGTTAAATATCAAACGCTCTGACAATCCGTATCCAATGCCCATACTCATGCCGCCATGTACTTGCGCTTCTGCCAAAGCAGGGTTGATTAACGTCCCAGCGTCATGCACATTGACAATATTTAGCAGCTTTGCTTTACACATTGGAATATCTACTTCTACCTCTGCAAAGGTGCATCCAAAAGAATATGCATTCGATTTAATCTGATAGGTGCTCTCTGCGGACAAATGCTCACTGTGTTCTAAGCTATACAAAGCTGTTGTTGCTAATTCTCCTAATGACATCAATACCCTTTGATCTGTTGTACGCACAATATTTCCATCTATAAGATCCAAGTTATAATACGGCATTCTTGTAAGTTCCTGTGCATATTTTAAAATCCGTTCCTTTAAAAGCTGTGCTGTCTGCCGAATCGAAAAACCTGCCACGTATGTCTGCCTGGACGCATATGCCCCTGTCCCAAATGGTGTCACGTCCGTATCCTGGCATGACACGACATGAACTGCATCCATTGGTACTCCTAAAACATCTGCTGTCATCTGTGCATAAGCAGTATCCGCTCCCTGTCCAATTTCTGTCTCACCCAGCTGTATTTGCAGCGAACCATCCTGGTTTAAAACCATACGGCAGGAAGATGATTCCAAAGAAATTGGCCATACTGCGGTATTATACCAAAAGACCGACATGCCAATCCCTTTACGGATATCTCCTGTCTGGTTTTGATACTCTTTGTATTTCTTATCATAATCAATGGCTGCCATACCTTTTTCCATACATTGGCGGAACGTATCATAATACAACTCATTTTTGGAAAATGGATCTTGATACCCAACTGGCATCAAATTTTTCAAACGGAACTGAATAGGATCCATTCCAATCTTTGCTGCTACTTCTTCTGTATGACTTTCCACTGCCCACATTGCCTGTGGGATTCCATAGCCGCGCATTGCGCCTGCAACTGGTTTATTTGTAAATACGGTATAGGCATCACATTCTACGTTCTCGCATGGATAAAGCTGCGGGAATGCACCTACGCCCTTTGCACAAATACTGTGCCCATGCGAAGCATAAGCGCCCTGATCCGAAAATGCCTCTAATTTTCTTGCTGCATATGTACCATCCGGACGTACCCAGGAAATAATATGGCTTAAGATCGCATGGCGTACGCGGTTTGATACAAATGTTTCTTCCCGTGGAACATCCAGCTTCACTAAGTGCCCGCCCAGCTGACTGCACAGCCATGCGCAAAGCGGTTCGTAAAGAACATCCTGTTTATTTCCAAATCCACCGCCAATATACGGTTTGATCACCCGGATCTTGCCCCAGTCTATTCCCAACGCCTGCCCTACGACACGACGAACAATGTGCGGAATCTGTGTGGATGATACAACATTGATCCGGCTGCCTTCCATCTGCGCATAGCAGATAAAATTTTCAAGGTGACAGTGCTGAACTGTCGGCGTATGATACCACCCCTCGATCTTCGTCAAGCCTGGCTCTTTTATCGCCTCCTCATAATTACCTTTACGGATGGTCGTATGTTTTAAAATATTATGCGGATATTTTTCATGCAGCTGCGGCGCATCGTCTTCCATAGCTTTTTGAACATCCATTACAAACGGATATTCTTCATATGTAACCTTTATCTTGCGAAGTGCCTGTGCAGCTGATACCTCGTCCTCTGCGACAACTGCTGCAATATCGTCACCATAAAACCGGACATGTTCTGTTAAAACTAAACGATCTGCCACATCCTGGTGATCTGGATCTGTGGACCATGGATGCCCTGCTGTTGGAAAATAATGTTTTTCCTTAATATCGAAACATGTAAAAATTTTAACAACTCCCGGAATCTTTTCTGCTTCTGAAATATCAATTGCGGTTACCTTCCCATGGGCAATTTTTGCATGCAGCACGCGTGCAATATATGCACCTTGATCACATAAATCATCTGTATACTTCGTACGTCCTAAGACTTTATCATAGGCATCTACGCGAGGTACTTTTTTTCCTACAAACATGAATGCGCCTCCTTTTCTAATAAAAAAATAGAACACTGCCTGCGCTCAAAAAGTGTTCTAATATTCCTAATTGCCCTCTTGCACAGCAAAACACAATCCTTAAGAACCGCTCTCCTTTCTCTTGTCCTCATTTCGAAAACTTTCATAAACTGTGTGCGAAATAGTCAGCAGACTATATTCCTTTTCGTTTGCCATATCGTGCAAAATAAACAATAATTCAGTATTTTCTTTGAATATATTATACCATTTTTGCATATATCATTTTTTATTTTTTATCTTAACATCAAATCCTACAAATTGCAACAATTTTTAAAAAAATTTTTCTGCTTTCAAAAAATTTTGTTACTGTTCACTCCGTTCTCAGTAACATGCAAAAATTTATCTAAAATCGCCTTCGGCAATGGAATTTTTGCACTCCTGAATCATTTTCTTACGGGGGCTGTCGCATTAAGAAAAAGGATACAAGATATCGTTTGTTTCAACCGTTCTTTTATACCATATCTTGTATATACTTCACTTAGTGCGACAGCCCCCTGTGTGAACAGTAACAAAATTTTTTCTATCGTCAGAGCAACAATTTTATTAAAATTTTAATCTAATTAATAATTTAATCTGTACAACAAATCTCATTTGTGGTACAATTACAAACAGCAATATTTTATTAAAAATATGTTCTTATTTTTTACAAGAATACTCAACTACAGTTTAGTAATTTGCTTACGTATTACAGTACTAATCAGTTCTCTGAAAAATAGTTACAATGGAACTATCATAAAAAGAGAGAGGTGCAGATTACTTGCAGTTAGAGGAGTATATCCCTTTTCGGCTGGAAGAACTTTGCCAAAAGTATCATTATACAAGGTATCGTCTTTCACAGCTTACTGGGATCTCACAAACGGCACTGGGGAATATTTTATCGAAATCAAGCGTACCAAATATTTTCACTTTAGATAAGCTATGTGAAGCGTTCGGCATCTCACTGGCCCAGTTTTTTTCAAGTGAAAATACGTATCCTGATTTGACTAATTTGCAAAAAGAAATGTTAATTCTTTTTGACGGATTAGAAATCGAGAAACGACAGATGCTGGTTTCGTTTATGAAATCCCTATGTAACTAAGAACAGTTTTTATAGCTGTTCTTTCTTTTAATTTATGAAAGGAGAAAATATGAAAGAAGAAAATAAGAAACACAAACTAGCGCGTTTCTTCTACTACACATCCATTATATCCTATTGCTGCTCCTTTATCTTGTTTGTCATAGTATGTTGGCTCTATGTAAAAACAGGGGTTTCTTATAACCAATTTCCATTCATAGAATGCTTTTTTGGCATTGGTGTAATATCTGCAGCTATTTTAAACATAACTTCTCTTCATCAGCATCTGAATAAACCTCGAGAAGACATGGATAGAGAACAGATCAAACAATTCATCCATGACATGTTAGATTAGAACTGTTCGTTTTAGAACTATTAGATGTGAACTATTCGTTTAGAACTTTCGGTTTCACACTGTTTGATGTGAACTATTCGTTTAGAACTTTCGGTTTCACACTGTTTGATATGAACTATTTGTTAGAACTTTCGGTTTCACACTGTTTGATGTGAACTATTTGTTAGAACTTTCGGTTTCACACTGCTTGATGTGAACTATTTGTTTAGAACTTTTGGTTTCAAACTATTCGTTTGTGAAATGTTAGGTACAATTAGATAGGTTTGAGCATTTTGTCCAAATCTAGTTGGGAATAGTCTGGATCGGGTAGGAGGCTACCCATTAGTTGAGTAGCCGACCTCCCACACCACTGTA
>CANDJR010000071.1 GCA_947385105.1 uncultured Eubacterium sp. | reverse complement strand
AGATTTCTAACGGTGACTGGAGTTCAGACGTGTGCTCTTCCGATCTCATGCAGTGGAATATGGCACAGTGGAAAAGATTGCCTTCCGCGGCAGCTATTTAGAGGTTACGCTGCTTGTCAATGGCGTGCGGCTGACGACGAACCGCTCTTTGGAAAGAAGAAATATTGCAATAGGGGAAAAAATGTGCGTACTTTTATACCGGATCTACGTCTTTGATGAAAACGGTGCAGAAATACGCAAAAATGAGATGCTAAAAGGAATTGATATCGAGGCATTATAAAATTAGGCAGACTCATCATACAGTTTGTTTCACAAGAACTGTCACAGAAAAGGAGAGACATACCGTATATTGGATGTACAGCTTTAAATAAAAGCGTTCGATACGATATACGGTTGTTTGATCTTTTATGTGGCAGTCTTTTTTACTTTTAGATATTATTTAATCTATGATAGTTGTAATTTTATGTATCAAAGTTCTGTATGAAATAGCTCTGTATTTAAATAGATTAGTTTTAGATAGATGGTTGACAAATGCTTACCAAACGCTTATACTAAAAGTTATAAGGTAAGCATTTGTCAACCTGTTTTTGTATGGGCATCATGAAAAGAAGGAGAAAACATGAAATTTAAGCTTACAGACGCAGAATGGAAAGTTATGACAGTCCTTTGGGAGCACACACCAAGGACAATGATGGAAATTACAAATGTATTAAAAGAGGAAACTGGCTGGACGAAATATACAGTTATGTCCTATTTAAAACGTATGGAAGAAAAAGGGGCACTCCATTATGAGGAAGGCGGGAGAGCAAAGCACTATTATCCGGACTGGAAACGGGAAGAAGCAGCTATCCAGGAGACAGAGGCTTTTTTAAATAAGGTGTTCCATGGAAAAATAGGCATGATGATTAATGCGATGGTGCAGCAAAAGGCGATATCTGGTCAGGAGATGGAAGAACTTTATCAGATTTTAAAAGAAAGTGAAAAAGAAAATAAAATAGAAAATAAATTAGAAAATAAATTAAAAACAATCGAAACATTCGACAAGGCACACAAGGGCAAAGAAAGTTTGGAGGTGGCGGATGATGGAAAAGGTTTTTGAATTGTTTGTTACGTCATCATTATTGATACTCACGATTGCTTTGATACGTAAAGTGTTTTGCGATAAATTAAATGTACATTTACAATACGCGCTGTGGATTTTCGTAGTGATTAAGCTATTAGTATTTCCGATTCCACAATTGACAAGCACTTTGTCAGTACAGTCAGTTTTACATACAACTGCACATCAGATTCAAAGCGCATGGCAAAATGCCAGCAGACAATCAAACACAGACGCAGAAATACAAACAGACAGCACAGACACAGCCTTAAAGCCACAGGATAGGATAGTAGAAAATACAAGCAGCCGATTTGGCACTGCTTTAAATAGCAAGCCAATCGATCACTCTATGGCAGATAAACAATCCAAAAGCAGTGCACAGAAAGCATTTTGGCTATGGGCGGCAATCGGAATATTTGGAAGTATAATGATGCTTTTATATTTTGTAATCGGCAACTTCCGGCTTGCGAAGTATTTACGAAAAAACAGAATTTGTCAAAACCAAATGGGATTTCCTCTGCCAGTTTATCTGGTAGATGGATTGCCGTCCCCGTGTTTATACGGACGTGCTGTTTACCTTACAAAGGAACTAGCGGCGGACAGCGTACGCAGCAGACATGTACTTATGCATGAATATTGTCATTACAGACAAGGAGATCTGATATGGTCAGCACTGCGCTGCTTGTGTATCATTTGCTATTGGTGGAATCCTTTGGTATGGCTTGCAGCAGCTTTTTCCAAACAAGACTGTGAAATGTCTTGTGACCAGGCAGCACTTAGGCATTTTGGCGAAGAAGAACGTTTTTTATATGGTAAGACGCTGCTAAGCTTGCTTGAGGTAACAGATAGGCCGAAAAATGCTTGTTCAATTTCAGATTTTATAAAACGATCTTTTTTCAATGTATCATCTATAAATTCTGCTTTTCTAGATTCAAATTTTAAGAAAAGGGGGACACATCCTATGAAACAAAGGATTCAAAAAATTGCACGTCAAAGCAAATCAGCACTGCCTGTTTGTATTTTTGCATCCGTATTGTCGCTTGCATGTTTTATCAGTGTCAGTACAGCAGCACCAACAGCACAAAAGGAGATGCAAACAGCAGATTCTAAGACAGCAAAAAGTGCTGGCAGGCAGTCTGCTGCATCCATTCACGATGAGGTACAAAAAAAGCCAAAAGTAAATACAAAAGCAGATACAAAACAGCAAGTAGCAGAAACAAACGGTATTTTTGATTTGGATCAGGCGGTTAGCCATATGCTGCTTTTAGAGAATAAAGATAGATTTGCACCTGGTGAATGCGTGGCAGAAGGACATATTATTTTGGAAAGCGAACAAACAGACGATGGTTTCACAAACGTATATGTTCTTACCATGTATGGAGAGTATGCGTTTGAAAATGGGTACTTTTTAAAAGAAAGCGGAACGGGTGTCATACCGGCTGTTTTGCGCTTTGCTTATGACAGCAGCCTTGGATATGTGCCAAAAACGTGCGAGTATCCAATGGATGGAGAAGGATATGGCGCTTCGATTCGAAAGATGTTTCCAAAACAGCTTCAGGAGCGGTGTATCGATATCAGCCAGGCGGATGAAAAAGAATTAATCCGTCAGGAGAGAGTATATGCCAAACAGTATTTAAAGGATATTGGGCGCAAAGCAAGCATCGGGGAATACGGCGATATTGATCACCCATTGCTGACAGATGCCGGCGTCAGTGTAAAAGTGTCGAATAGGTTATGCAGCAGAAATGCTTTAGCCAATTATCCGGATTGGATTGGAGACTTGGAGCGGATAGAGCATGGGGTGCGTTACCGATATGCATTAGAGCTGGATCAAAAGAGCAGGGAAATTATTTATACAAAGCAGGTATATGAAAACTGGGAACCAGGGGATACGATAGAAGACATCCGGATCGACATGGACACAGGAAAAATCAAAAAAATACAAACATCTTTCTAACAGCTGTAAAATGCAAAAAAACCGTGATACAAACAAAACGAAGATAAAAACCCTAAACTAGGAAAGCATAATCATCAAGCAGCAATCAAAAGCCAACGATTGCAAAATGATAAGAAGGCTGTTACACGAAAAAGAAGGGAGCATATCAAAAGGCTAGCTCATATGCAAATTGTCTGCAATGAAAACAATTTGCATATAGTCTGCTATTCGTCTGCTTTCTATCTTCATGTAACAGCGAACCCCTATTTTTGGAGGCTGTTTTTCAAAGCTTATGCTTTATGATGCAAATCTTTGAAAGCCTGCAGCAGCTTGTATGGGATATGCAAGTTGCCTTTTCCTACGCCAAGCCGGATGTCTGGTTTGTTTGTACCATGAAAATCAGAACCGCCGCTAACCAAAAGGCCAAACGAATCGGCAAGTGCCAGGAAACGGGCTTCATCTTCCGGCGTATTTTCAGAATAGATTGCCTCTATGCCGCACATGCCAGCATCTTTCATTTCCTGGATCATTTGTCTAAGCTCAGCGTCAGTTAGCTTGTACAAAACAGGGTGCGCAAGCACTGCCAGGCCGCCTGCTTCGATAATTAAGCGTACAGCTTCTACAGGGGTGATTTTTGGCCGCTGAATATAGCAGCAGCAGTTTTCTCCAATATATTTTGCAAAAACCGTAGGAATATCCGCAACCTGTCCAGTCTCAACCAGATGCTTTGCAACATGCGCCCTTGTAATAACACTGTCTGGCGCGCGCTTTTTTAACTGTTCCATGGTAATCGAAAAACCTTCTTGTGTCAGGCGTTCTACCATACGCTCGTTTCTGGTGACGCGAAAATCCCGAAATTCTTCCAGCTTGTTTTTTAACTTTGGATATTCTTCGGATAAATAGTAGCCGAGCACATGGATTTCCTGCTCCAGGTAGTCGGTCGAAAATTCTACGCCTGCAATGAGCTCAATGCCGATTTCTTTGGCACAAGCTGCTGCTTGGGCAATGCCGTCCATCGTATCGTGATCTGTTAAGGCCATAGCGCTTAATCCGGCTTTTTTTGCCTCCTGCAATAAGGCAGAGGGAGAAAATGTCCCGTCTGATGCAGAAGAATGTACATGCATATCAACAATTTGTGTATCCATTTGCAATACTCCTTTTCCTTTGTTATACTGAATCATACCATAGAATTACCAGGAATGCTACCTATGATACGAATTTATGGATGAATTTATCAAAAAGTATTGACGCTAAAGGATAAATATGCTATTCTGACATAGTTGTAAAAACAAAGTAGAGTATCCACTCTCACCTTAGCACAAATGCGTGACTAAGTGTTTATATTGACAATGTCTATTCAGCATGCTGAATTTGTGTCTTTGAAAGTGGATGGTCTGCCTATCCACTTTATTTTTTTGGAGGTGCAAAACCATTAGTGATTTAATGATTAATGAACAGATCCGTGACAGGGAAGTTCGTGTGATTGGTGAAGACGGACAGCAGCTAGGAATTATGTCCGCAAGAGAAGCAATGAAGCTTGCACAGGAGGCAGAGCTTGATTTGGTAAAAATTGCTCCAACTGCCAAGCCGCCGGTATGTAAGATTATTGATTATGGTAAATACCGTTATGAGCTGGCGCGCAAGGAAAAAGAAGCGCGTAAAAAGCAAAAGGTAGTGGAGTTAAAAGAAGTGCGCCTGACGCCAAATATTGATAGCAATGATTTAAATACAAAAATCAATGCTGCTAAAAAATTTATTTCAAAGGGAAATAAAGTAAAGGTGACGCTTCGGTTTCGTGGGCGCGAAATGGCCCATATGCAGGCGAGTAAACATATTTTGGATGACATTGCCAAAGATTTGGAAGATGTGGCAGTAGTGGAAAAAGCGCCAAAGGTCGAAGGACGCTCCATCAGTATGGTGCTGACAGAGAAAAAATAATGGATGACACTGCTTTGCAGCTGGTTTTCTTCCGGCTGCCAGGCGGTTACAGCTAATTTAAGGAGGTAATTAACAATGCCAAAAATGAAAACAAAAAGAGCTGCTGCAAAGCGGTTCAAAGTGACTGGAACAGGAAAGTTAAAAAGAAATAAAGCTTACCGGAGACATATTTTAACAAAGAAATCCCCAAAAACAAAGAGAAATTTAAGAAAGCAAGAAGTTGTAGATGTATCTAACGTAAAGAATATGAAGAAAATTTTACCATATATTTAAAGGCAAAGGAGGGCTGATTCAAAATGGCAAGAATAAAAGGCGGTTTAAACGCTAAGAAAAAGCATAAAAGAGTATTAAAATTAGCAAAAGGATATAGAGGCGCACGTTCTAAACAGTATCGTGTGGCAAAACAGTCCGTTATGCGGGCTTTAGCAAGCTCTTATGCAGGTAGAAAAGAGCGCAAACGTCAGTTCCGCGGTCTGTGGATCGCACGTATTAACGCTGCTGCAAGAATGAACGGCATTTCCTACAGTAAATTTATGCATGGCTTAAAGCTGGCAAATGTAGACTTGAACCGTAAAGTTTTGGCTGACATGGCAGTAAATGATGCAGAAGGCTTTGCAAAATTAGCACAGCTTGCAAAAGAAAAGGCTGCGTAAAAAACCAGTTTGTATCTTGATGAATAAAATCGCATAAAACCGCGTAACAGAAGGGACAGGCTCTTCTTGTTACGCGGTTTTTATTTGTAGCGGTATTCGCGCGGAGGCATTCCTTTTTCTTTTTTAAATGCTTTGGAAAAGTAGAGGCTGCTTTCAAATCCAACGGAATTTGCAATTGCGGTAACAGATAAGTTGGACTGCTTGAGCAGGTAGCACGCCTGCTTAATCCGAAACTGCGTCAAATACTCTTTTGGTGAAATTTGCAGTACGGTTTCAAAGGAGCGAAACAAGTGGCTGCGGCTTAATCCAACATAATCTGCAATGTCTGCAACCGTAATCGGATAAGAGTAGTGGGCGGAAATATAGGCAACTGCTTTTTGGACATAGGTATGGTAGTTATTTTGGCTAAGAGTATGGCTGGCGCCTTTTAAATACAAAGACAATGCAGTATAGAGACGGCCGGTCATTGCCACAGCGCTTTCAAAATCGTTTCCGCGTGCTTCATAAATATGAAGCATCTGGCGGGCAATTTCTTTTCCATAAGGGGTATTTACGATAACAGGGTGTTGTGAGGAAAAATCTGTAGCCTTTAAAATAATCGGCGCGTCAGAACCGTTAAAGCCAACCCACGCATATTCCCAAGGCTCTGCTTCATCTGCTGTATAAGCAGCCTCTGTTTCGGGATACACTAAAAAGGAATCGCCAGCACGCAGGTTATGTGCCTGCTTCTTTACTTGCAGGCAGCCTTTTCCGGATATCACATAATGAATCAGATAATGATCTCTGATTCCGGGACCCCATTGATAAAGGGGGTTACATTTTTGGTATCCAACATTATAGACAGCCAAAGAGACTAACTCTTTTTCTGTCGCTTTATAGGAATTCTTGTAATTTGTGTTCATATGCAGTATCCTTTTTGTTTTTATTATAAATAAATGAATAGCTATATGCAACAAAATTACATATTTTCTATACATTTTTTTCTATACTTTTCTATATAACAAGACTAGACTATAGGAAAGCAGGAAAGACTTAGAGACAGAAGTCTAAAAACCTGTGTGATACGAAACGCAACATTGTAAACAAAGCTGACAAAACAGGCAGCACACGTAAGGAAAGGGAGATGGAATTATGGCTATTTTAGTTACAGGCGGAGCGGGTTATATTGGGAGCCATACATGCATAGAATTACTGCAAGCAGGCTATGAGGTAGTTGTTTTAGACAATTTATGTAATTCCAGTGAAAAATCATTAGACCGGGTACGTCAGATTACTGGCAAAGAGGTAACATTTTACAAAGGAGATATTTTAGACAGAGAAATATTAAAAAAGCTTTTTTCAGAGCATACGATTACCTGCTGTATTCATTTTGCCGGACTAAAAGCAGTTGGCGAATCTGTACAAATGCCTTTAGAATATTACTACAATAATATTGCAGGAACGTTAGTGTTAACAGACGAAATGCGCAAACATAACTGCAAAAATATTATTTTTTCTTCTTCAGCAACTGTATATGGCAACCCTGCGCAAATTCCGATTACAGAGGAATGCCCAAAAGGCGAGTGCACGAACCCATATGGCTGGACAAAATCTATGCTGGAGCAGATTTTAACAGATATTCAAAAAGCAGATCCAGAGTGGAATGTAATTTTACTGCGCTATTTTAATCCAATCGGAGCGCATAAGAGCGGCTTGATTGGCGAGAATCCAAATGGGGTTCCGAACAATTTAATGCCATATATTACGCAGGTAGCAGTAGGAAAGCTCAAAGAGCTTGGCATTTTTGGCGACGACTATGATACACCAGACGGCACTGGCGTACGCGATTATATCCATGTTGTAGATCTTGCTGTAGGGCATGTGAAAGCGTTAAAGAAAATCGATGAAAAAGCAGGGCTTTGCATTTATAATTTAGGCACTGGCCAAGGATACAGTGTATTAGACATTGTGAAAAACTTTGAAAAGGCAAATGGCGTAAAGATTCCATATGCTATCAAACCACGCCGTGCCGGAGACATTGCAACATGCTATTCCAATGCAGATAAAGCAGAAAGAGAGCTTGGCTGGAAAGCAGAGAATGGGATTTTGCAAATGTGCGAGGATTCCTGGAGATGGCAGAAGAATAATCCGAACGGATATGAGGAGTAAGGTTTTTCAGAAGATAATATAGCGCTAGTAAGATAAAATTAATATTAAATATAATAAGTTTACTGTAAGCCAACCGCTGACGTACAGCAGCTGGCTTACAACTTTTATAGTAAATATTAAAAAATTTTCAACAGTAAAGACCTGTAAACAAAAAAACAAGTTTGCTTAGCATTTATAACTTAACAAATATAAAAAAATACAAAAAATTGTAAAAAAAGCTTGCATTGATAGCAAACCTGTGCTATTATAATCGTGCATGGTCCGTTGGTCAAGCGGTCAAGACGCCGCCCTCTCACGGCGGAAACACGGGTTCGATTCCCGTACGGACTGCTAATCATATTTCCCCAGCTGCAAGGGGAGGAAAGATGCCAGAATTCTTGTAAGGTCAATGAATTCTGGCATTTGTTTTTTTATTATTTGATTCACGTTTTCCGATTGCCAGATTAATAATATACCTTCTTTAATTTTAATAAATAACTTATTTAAGTGTTTTTCACTATGGTCATATTATGGAAAAACATACTGTATAAGAATGTATTATGATTAAGGATGGATTTTTTCGTATAATTTTACAAATGAAAATGATTTTATCATTTTATATAGGGAATGATATCAGATATAAATTTGTCAATCAAAATAAGCTGGCTATAGGTTAGCGGTTTTAAATGCGAAGTTATTTTTAACAGCAGTTCTTCTGTGTTTTTTGCAGTTTCCTGTTCAATATCAATAATTCGGTCTATGCCAATATGAAAAATTGAGCACAAAGCTGCTATTTTTTCAATCGTAAAATTGCGTTCGCCTCGTTCAAGTTGTGAGTAATACTGTGTATCTAAGCTTAGCTGTTCAGCAATCTGTTCCTGAGTCATGTTATTTAACAAGCGGTACTTTTTTATATTTTGTGATATCGATCTGTTTAAGTCATTTTTCATTATGATTCCTCCTGTAGACAGTATCATCTTATGAGAAATAAAAATGAAGTGAAGCTTTGCTATATATACTATTGCAAATTGCTATTTATATAGTATAATAAACACAAGAAGAATTATGTATGAAAATGAGAGACAGAGTTTTTGGGAATATTGAAACCTGTTTTATTTTTTTTACTGTTGGAATGTAATAGATGCTGTCTATAGTATGTCAGATGTTTCGCTGTCTCAAAGGGGGATGGTATAGGCTCATTACATAATCTTTACAAAAATTATACTGGATTATCATCCCCATTCGTCTCACGGTTTTTAAAAGCCTATTGTATATTATCAAATTAATACAACCTTCAATATTTGCCTTATTTCTACTATCGTTGTATAGTTGTACATATAATTCTTTCCAAGATCGGAAACAATAAAAAAACCTTTCGTTTTTGCAAATAAAAGCAGTATAATGAATGACATGTAAGGAGAATCTGGCTGGAGATGATAAGGATGATTATGAACAGAGAGATCGAGATGGAAGTAAAAATAAGCGCAGACAGATACACGATTATGCAGGGTGTTTCACGGCAGAAAAAGGAGTTTCGGTTTGCAGAAATGTATTATCTATTAAAAGGAATTGACGCAGCAAGATGGCAGGCGAAAGAGGTTAAGCTTTCTTTGGAATGGCTTGCAGACATGGGGCTTATCAAAAGAAAAATAGTAAAGGAAAAGCCAGGGCAGTCATGGCTGTTTTACCAGCCGTGTTTTGATGATGCTTTTTTGCACAGCCGCATAAGGCTAAAAATTAGTGGGAAACGCTCGGAAACCAGGGTATATATCTGCAAGGGGATGATTGAAAAGCTGCGGTATAAATATGCCTGTATGAGGGAAAGACATAACCGGGCTTCATGGGATTTGCCATATAACTCCCCCTGTGTTATCGCGGAGATGGATGCTTCAGTTTTAATGACACCAGAAGAAAAACAGATTTTACTTAAGAAAATGGAAGAATTAGACTAAATAGATGTCATGTAATAAAGGTGACCGTTGAAACAGGCTAGCAATACCACCCTACAACTTGCCAAAGTACAAGGGTGGTTTTTGCTATGTGAGAACGGCGAGTATCTACTACAAAACGATTAATATGGTAGAAAGGATAATATTGACAAATAATCGCGATATGGTAGAATTTATAATGTTAAAGTTGAAAGAAATTGCTGCTTTGTCGTAACTGCTTCAATTGTCAGTGCATGGCCATTTCGATTGGGTAATCGTGCGGTTACGTTTTGTCAGCAGATGGAGGAAAAAATGGCAGAAGTATACAATCATAAAGTAGTTGAAAAAAAGTGGCAGAAAATTTGGGATGATGAAAAAGCGTTTGCTGCAACAGACGATTATTCCAAACCAAAATATTATGCATTGGTTGAGTTTCCATATCCGTCCGGACAGGGGCTCCATGTAGGCCATCCAAGGCCATATACTGCATTGGATATTGTAGCGCGCAAGCGTCGTATGCAGGGATATAATGTATTATACCCAATGGGATGGGATGCATTTGGTCTGCCTACAGAAAATTTTGCAATTAAAAATAAAATACATCCAAAGATTGTGACGCAGCATAATATCGTTCATTTTAAAGAACAGTTACATGCGCTTGGATATTCCTTTGATTGGGAACGGGAAGTTAATACAACAGATCCAGATTATTATAAATGGACGCAATGGATTTTCTTAAAATTATTTAAAGCAGGGCTTGCTTATAAAAAAGAGATGCCGATTAACTGGTGTACAAGCTGTAAAGTAGGACTGGCAAATGAAGAAGTTGTAAATGGTGTTTGCGAGCGCTGCGGCTCTCCGGTAGTACGTAAAGTCAAAAGCGAATGGATGCTTAAGATTACGGAATATGCAGATAAATTAATTGAAGGTTTAAATAACGTTGATTATATTGAGCGCGTTAAGGTTCAGCAGAAAAACTGGATTGGAAAATCGCAGGGCGCTGAAGTGGATTTTCCGATTAAGGGAAAGGAAGACAAGCTTCGCATTTATACAACACGCTGCGACACGTTATTTGGCGCTACGTATATGGTAGTCTCACCAGAGCACCCATTTATCGATAAATATAAAGATGATATAAAAAATTGGGATGAAATCGAAGCTTACAGAGAACAGGCGGCAAGAAAGTCTGACTTTGAGCGTTCTGAGCTTGCCAAGGAAAAAACAGGCGTGTGCGTTGACGGTTTATCAGCAGTGAATCCAGTCAACCAGCAGGAAATTCCGGTTTGGATTTCGGATTATGTACTGATGTCTTACGGCACAGGAGCAATTATGGCAGTACCAGCCCATGATCAGCGTGACTGGGAGTTTGCTGAGAAATTCCATATCCCAATGGTGCAGGTTGTAGCTTCCAATGGCAAAGAGGTCGATCTTTCCAAAGGAGCATATACAGATGTTGCTACAGGCGTTTTAATTCATTCAGACTTTATCAATGGGCTGGAAGTAAAAGAAGCGCAGCAGAAAATGATTGCGTATTTAGAAGAACACAACATTGGGACTGCAAAGACGAATTATAAATTAAGAGACTGGGTATTTTCCAGACAGCGTTATTGGGGAGAGCCGATTCCGGTTGTATATTGCGAACAGTGCGGATATGTGCCGATTGATGAAAGCGAGCTGCCATTAGAGCTGCCGGAAGTAGAAAGCTATATGCCAACAGATAATGGAGAGTCTCCGCTTGCAGCAATGACAGACTGGATTACGACAACCTGCCCATGCTGCGGCGCGAAAGCAAAGCGGGAGACAGATACAATGCCGCAGTGGGCGGGATCTTCTTGGTACTTTTTGCGCTATACAGATCCAAAAAACAAAGAAGCGCTTGCAAGCAAAGAGGCACTTTCTTATTGGATGCCTGTTGACTGGTACAACGGCGGCATGGAGCATACAACGCTGCATTTGCTTTACTCTAGATTTTGGCATAAATTTTTATATGATCAAAAAGTTGTCACCTGCCCGGAACCATACCAAAAACGTACGTCGCACGGTATGATCTTAGGCGAAAACGGTGAGAAGATGTCTAAGTCCAGAGGAAATATTGTAAATCCAGATGATATTGTAAGAGATTACGGCGCAGATACACTACGTACGTATGAAATGTTTATCGGTGCGTTTGAGCTGGCTGCTTCTTGGTCAGAAGACGGGGTAAAGGGCTGCCGCAGATTTTTAGAGCGTGTCTGGAAACTGCAGGATCTTGTGACAGAACAGGAAGGCTATTCCAACGATCTGGAAATAAAAATGCACCAAACAATCAAAAAGGTAAGCAGTGACTTTGAAAACCTCAAATATAATACAGCCATTGCAGCTATGATGGCATTAATTAACGACTTTTATAAAAAGGGCAGTGTAACACGAGACGAATATCAAACACTGCTTGTCCTTTTAAATCCGGTTGCTCCGCATATTACAGAAGAATTGTGGGAGATGATGGGCTGCAAAGGACGTATTTATGAAACCGCCTGGCCGGAATATGACGAAGCAAAGACAATCGAAGATACGATAGAAATTGCTGTCCAATTAAACGGCAAAGTGCGTGCTACCATACAGATTCAAAAAGATGCTGCAAAGGATACGGTTCTTGCAAAGGCAAAAGAAGCGGTTGCAGATAAGCTGACAGGCAACATTGTAAAAGAAATCTATGTGCCTGGCAAAATTGTTAATATTGTGCAAAAATAGTTAACTGTTTCCAACGAAAAAGGGATTGTCGTATCAGAAAGACACTCCCTTTTTCGTTGTTTCTTACAGATTATTATAGCAGTATGGGTTTTTATAGGGAGTTACTATCAAGATACACGGATGCATTTATTTTTGCTGCATTCGTTTCATCATCTGTATCATACTGCGTGCCCGCTGGCTTTCATTTGGCGGGAGGTTGTTAATCAGCAGCTCCAGCATAAGATCACGCTCTGATTCGCTGAAAGTAACCCCTTGCTTTTGGGCAGCGTTTGACACAGACATCAAAGCTGCCATCATGTCCTGGGCACTGTTTCCGGTCTGTTTATTAGACATTGCTTTTAAAAATGCAAGTTTTTCCGGCGAAATGCCATTTGTATTTTGGTTATTAAATACATCGTCAAAATTCATAAAATCCTCCAAAGCCTAATCGTTTCCAGTTACAATATTAGCATATGGCATGCCTATCAAACATGTGACTGGCATTTTAAGAAAACATCGTTCCATAAGTAGTAAACATAGAAAACAGATTCAGCATCATATCAATATTTTCCTGCTCTTTTTCATTGCAAAACTGACGGATATCGTTGAGCATATTTAACGAATTTTCCATCGGGTTATCTGTAGACATAATCGATAGCGTTGTGTCATTGTTAATTAAATCCAAAGATTTTTTTAATTCCATAGATTTAATCAGCATGAGTATTTCTTTTTGACGGTTTCCCGGCATATAGGGAAGTGCTGTTTTTAGAATTTTTAAATCCTTATTTTCAATTTTTTCATCAAATGCAGTTGGTATGTAATTGTTGTCCATAAAAGTTCCTTTTTTATTTAATGTATGTCAAAAGGGGACCTGTTATGAATTAGAATGAAAAAAATAGGAAAGGTTTTATTTAGTGGCCTATTTCCTATATTTTCATATAATAAAAGGAAGAAAGAACAGCAAAAATAAAGAAGAATAAAGGATGATAGCAGAATGGGGAAATTAGTTGTAGATGGAAATAAAGTCTATACCGTAGATGAAGCCTGTATGCGCAAAAAGAATTTGACGTTTGAGCAAATTCACGAAATGGAATCGTGCGCAATGCCTGTGCCGGATAAAAGAGCCTGTACTAATCCAAGATGCAGACAGCGCAGGATGCAGCAAAACAAAAGATAAAAACCTGTATGATATGAAAAATAGCTGCCAGACATATCCCTGGCAGCTATTTTGATTCCAATGGCAAAGAATTCTAATTGCCATTAAACAAGTCATAAGCAAAGTCAATGCTTATTTTTGCAGGAGGCAAAAGCCTCCTGCCAGTATGCGTTAGGTAAGATTAGCAGCAGAAACCGCCGCCGTTACCGCCACCGCCGCAGCAAAGAAGCAGTAAAATCAACCAAATACAGCTGCAGTCACTTCCACCGCCGCATCCGCTGTTGCATCCGCCGCCGAATGAAAAACCATTTCCATTCCCACAGCAGCAAAACAGTAACAAGATAATCCAGATAAAGGAACTGGAACATCCATTGCTTTCTCCACATCCACAGTTTGTAGCAGCTAAATCACTCATAATGATTGCCTCCATGTTTTAATTTGTTTTATGATTCATCATATGTGGGCAGCTTGTATAGGTTTCCAAAAAAATAAATATTTGTGAAATCATTGACAAATACATAGATTATTGGATACAATGGTATACGCATTTAGAGTGAGACATTCTTTTCCAAAAATGATAGATTTTATAAAAGAACAAATTGAAGATGCAAGAGCCGGAGGATAAAAAATGGAAAAAATTAAGATGACAACACCACTTGTAGAAATGGATGGAGATGAGATGACGCGGATTCTCTGGAAAATCATCAAAGACGAATTGCTGATTCCGTTCATTGACTTAAAGACTGAATACTATGATTTAGGGCTGGAACATAGAAATGAAACAGACGACCAGGTAACCATAGATTCTGCCCAGGCAACAAAAAAATACGGCGTAGCAGTAAAATGTGCGACAATTACTCCAAACGCAGCTCGTATGGAGGAATATGATTTAAAAGAAATGTGGAAAAGTCCAAACGGTACGATCCGGGCGATTTTAGATGGCACGGTATTTCGTACACCAATTGTCGTAAAAGGAATTGACGATATGGCAGTCCGTTTTTCCAGATGCTGTAATCCGGTGCCGGGAGATGAGATTGTAGGTTTTGTGACGCGGGGACGCGGCATGACGATTCATCGAACCGACTGTGTGAATATGATACATCTGACGGAGGTAGAACGCGCGAGGCTGATTGAGGTTGAGTGGGAGAGCAACGTTGCAGAGAGAGCGGAAGGACAATATTTGTCTGAAATTAAGATGTATGCGAACGACAGACAGGGCCTTCTTATGGAGGTATCCAGAATCTTTACCGAGGCGGGAGTGGACGTGAAATCTATGAATATCCGCACCAGTAAGCAG
>CANDJR010000070.1 GCA_947385105.1 uncultured Eubacterium sp. | reverse complement strand
ATTTGCAGCTCTTTTGCCGTACAGTGTTCAAAAAAACGGTTCTTCCATGGTTTGATCGGATCCACGTACCGCAGCGGACTGTTAAAATCAAGGGTCTGGTCTGCTTTCGCCAACAAATCCGCGATTGCATGTCCTTCTTCGTCATAAACCCGGTATACTTTTTTTAAACCTGGATTTGTAATTTTTTCCGGGTTTTCTGATATTTTAATGCGCGGCGAAAACACACCGTCTTCCTCCACTGCAACAATTTTATAAACAGCGCCAAATACAGGCTCTGATTTTGATGTAATCAGACGTTCGCCGACTCCAAAGCTGTCAATACAGCCCCCCTGATCCAAAATTGATGTTATAGTGTATTCATCTAAACTATTGGAAACGATAATTTTACAGTCTGTAAGTCCCGCCTCGTCCAGCATTTTGCGTGCGCGTTTAGATAAATAAGCAAGATCGCCGCTGTCTAGACGGATTCCTTTTAACCGTTTTCCCATCGGTGCCAGTATTTCTTTTGCGGTACGAATCGCATTTGGAACGCCGCTTGCGAGTACGTCATAGGTATCCACAAGAAGCACGGTATCATTTGGATAAGACTGCGCGTATTTTTTAAAAGCGGTAAATTCATCCCTAAAATACATTACCCAACTGTGCGCCATAGTGCCGCTGATTGGAATTTGAAACATCTGTCCTGCTAATACTGTCGCTGTACCTACGGCACCGCCGATGTAAGCTGCCCTTGCGCCATAAACTGCCGCGTCCATATTATGCGCACGCCTTGCCCCAAAGTCGGATACCATGCGTCCTTTGGCCGATTTGACAATCCTCCTAGTCTTCGTGGCAATCAATGATTGGTGGTTGATTTCCAAAAGAATGGCTGTCTCAATTAACTGTGCGTCAATTAACGGCGCAATGACTGTTATCACAGGTTCATTCGGATACATGACAGTTCCTTCTGGAAAAGCATAAATATCACCGGAAAATTCAAAATCCGTCAAATACTTCAAAAATGCATCGGAAAACAAATTCTGTTCGCGCAGATAAGCAATATCATTATCGTTAAAATGAAGATTAAGAATATATTCCACAATCTGTTCCAGTCCTGCAAAAATTGAAAATCCAGCCTGATCCGGATTCTTACGATAAAAAACGTCAAACGCGACCCGCTTCTTTTGTTCTTTCTCCATAAAATAGCCATTGCTCATAGTCATTTCATAAAAATCCATGACCATTGAAAGGTTTCTCTCATTGTGCTGCATGTGCGTATCTCCTTCTCCTAATACATGCTGTATTGCTCTTAATATGTTTGCTATATTTTAGCCTTTCTTCGGTCATTTTGCAAGTTTTTTTGTATCGTACAGCCATATTCTCTCATCTTTGACTGAAATGCTTGCAGCCTGTATTTGGATATTAACAGCAAATCATCATTTTTCATTTGCACTTCCCGTTTATCATAGCTTTTTATATAGTGGATATTGATAAGATACGCCCTGTGTATACGAAAAAAATCTGTTCCAAGCTGCATTTCCAATCCGCTGATTTTCGCATAGTATTCAATCGTATCATTTGCCAGATGCAGTACCGCTTTTCGTCCAATACTTTCTATGTAGATAACGTCTGCTGCATCCACCAGTTGTATTTTCGTTCCATTTTTGACCTGGATGATTAATTGATTCTGCTGGCTGTTCAAATTTTCAGTCCTCCCCCTTGCTCTTCATTCGTAAAAAAGGCGCCTGAAACCCGATTTGCCACTCCTTTGGTCTCATGCGCCTTCCTAGCTTTATGAATTTGTTTATGTCTGTTATATATTTATCGGATACTTTTCCAAATTCTTTACGCTAATCTGAAATTAGGGGTCGTCATTTTCCTAGCCTATATATTCGGTGATTGAATACTGCACAATAAACCCGATAAACGGCGGGCCAGAAACAAATGATATTGTGCTGAAATTTTACGCCGTTTATACAGCATAAGACTATTTATGAAATATATTCTTCCGCTATGTTACGAATCCCATCTGGATTTTTTTGATTCCACCCGTAAAAGTCCGTGCCGCTCTCCATCACTGCCTTTCCAAGTTTTACTAAAAAATTCGGAATGTCTGTTTCCAGAATAGCTCCGATTTCCTCACCCATTTCTTCTTCTCCCTGTTTTTCACAACCATTGCTATACAGTATAAAACCAGGCAGAACCTTTCCGTCTACTTTTTTTATGCCGCCCCGAAAGCCAATCACCGCCGTCTGATGCGTTCCGCAGGAAGACGGGCATCCAGATATATGAATTTTGGGCAATGCACCGTCGGCAATGCCTGCTTCACGCACTTTATTTACACAAGCTTTAAGCAACGCCTGAGAATCACGCACTCCAACCTGACAAACAGAAGCACCTATACAGCTAACCGACATTTCAAATATATGATCCGCGCTATCTGCTGCCGTTATTTCCAATACCTGATCAGCCTCTTCAGCCGACAAATTGATGATATACGCTGTCTCGTCCGGACTAAGACGCATCTCCACATGTTCCATTTTACCAATCGTATCACTCAACCTACAAAAAACATCGGGATCCGGCATTCCGCCTATTGGATGCCAGACAACAGCGTATAACCCCTCCTGTTTCTGTGCTATAATCCTTTTTTCGGATTCATGCTTTCCACTTCCCTGCTTTTTTACCGCCTCACTTGACACAGCTATACGCAATTCCTCTTTCGACTCAAATACTTCTTTTAATTTTTCCTGATAAGCCGCCGCGTATTGTTCCGGTCCGCCCAAGGCCTCCTGCATATAACGCGTACGCGCTTTTACACGGCTTTCATAATTGCCGTATGCAAGAAACGTGAGCCACATTGCCTTTATATAATACAAAATCATTTCCGGCTCTATATCGCTTGCTACCTTGACGCCGAAACGCGGTTTTGTACCGAGTCCTCCCGCACTGTAAACATCAAAAGTGCCATTGGACGTGGCCACAAAACCCAAGTCACGATAGGTTGCATGCGTTTCATTTGCAGGAGAATTTGAAAAACCGACTTTTAACTTGCGGGGCATTTTCGGCGCAGTAATAAACTGCAGCAGATAGCTTCCGGCTTCCTCTGCCCAAGGCATAACATCAAAATATTCTCCACTTTCGACGCCGGAAAGCGGGGGACACATTACATTTCTTGGATAATCTCCGCCTCCGCCGATTGTAATAATGCCGTTTTCCAATGCTTCCCGCATAATGTCTGCCGCAACGCCGCCTGACAAATCATGTAGCTGTATTGTTTGACAGGTCGTAAAATGGATGCGGGAAATCTGATATTTTCTGAGCATCTGTGCCGTAAACGACATTCTCTCTTTGGTCACACGTCCCGCCGGCATACGCAGACGCAGCATATTCGCTTTCCCACTTCTTTGCGCATAGCTGCCATAAAAACCGCTAAAAGCTTTATAATCTTTCTGGCTCATTGTTCCGTTATAAAATTCTGCTGTTTTTTCACGGAATTTTGGAACCATATCTTGAAATTGTTGTGTATCCATATTTTAAATACCCCTTTCTATACAGCTATTTTCTCTTACCTTGTGCAAATTCTATTTTTGGGATGTACTTTTGCCCTAGCGCAGTGGCTTTTGTCACTCTGCAAGGCGGATCTTCAACGGAGCAGCGGTGACTCCGGCTGGAAAATCCAACACAGCAGATGGTAAAACAGGCAGTGCGATTGCCATAAATACCAGTCAGTCACTACACCGGTTTGGCTATCCGCGGCTTTCCTAATAGTATGCATATTTCATTCTCTTTTTATCCTTTTTATTCTTTTTATTCTTTCTATTTTTTCTATTCTTTCTATCCTTTCTATGCATAATTCGTAATTCTTTTTTTAATCCAGATCAATTCTCTATGATTTGGAATCTTTCAGGCTAATATCCTTTTACGTGAAAACCATATTCGTTATTTTTTATGATAAGATTCGAAGCATGCAATTGATCGATTCGGATATAATGATCTTGCTGAATGAATGAAAGCATTTTGTTGACCTGCACTTCACTTCCCTGTACTTCCATTTCCACCGTACCGTCTGCGCAATTCCTTACCCATCCGCTAAGGCCGAGACTACGTGCAGCATAAGACGCCCGGTAACGGAATCCTACCCCCTGGACCCTTCCTTCAAAAATATAATGCCTGCGTATTTTTTCCTGCATTTTTCAATCCTCCGTAACAAGTTTTGATCCTTTCCTATTATTATGAAATGTTTATAAATACCTTGATTTCTGTTGTTCCATATGTTATTCTATGAAAATATAATATATGGCCATATGCTGTATTGAAACATTCATTCTATGTTAATACAACAGCGGCAAAGGTTAGAATGGAAAGGAGAACAAAATGGCAGTTGTAACTATAACTATGGAAAATTTTGAAACAGAGGTACTAAAATCAGATCAACCTGTCATTGTTGATTTCTGGGCTGATTGGTGTGGTCCGTGCAAACGCCTCTCCCCTGCGGTTGAGGAACTCTCAAACGAAACATCATCTGTTAAAATTGGCAAGGTCAATGTAGATGAGCAGCCAGAACTTGCTTCAAAATTTCAAGTGATGAGTATTCCTACTTTGATTGCATTTAAAAATGGTAAAGTCTACAATACATCCGTTGGATTGATACCCAAAAATGCGATATTAGACCTTGTCAAATAATAATCGGATACGTTTGGAAGAAAACTGTTTTTGCTTTTCACCTTTGAACAGTTTTCTTCTTTTTCGCTTTATATTACCTCTTTTCATCGTAGTTATCCAAAAAATGATGCTTAACGCCATTTTCTTTATAGGCTATAACAGTATTTAAGTTTACATTTTCTACGCTCTTAAAAATGTTCCCTTCCACATACGGATTTACTTTCTTTAATGTTTGAATCAAGATTTTAATTTCTTGCCGTTTAGATGTTTCCATAAACGAATCCGTAAAATGACATGCACATTGAAGAAACTGAAGATGATTATAATCTTTCCAGTGCCTAATATCTGTTTCCCGTACAAAATAAAGCGGGCGTATCAATTCCATCCCTTTAAAATTTGTGCTGTGCAGTTTGGGCATCATGGTCTGAACCTGTCCGCCATAAAGCATACCCATCAAAATAGTTTCAATGACGTCGTCATAATGATGGCCCAACGCAATTTTATTACAGCCAAGTTCTCTTGCCTTGCTGTATAAATATCCACGCCGCATACGCGCACACAAATAACAAGGCGACTTATCGATTTGGTCTACAATCTGAAAAATTTCCGACTCAAATATTGTCAGCGGAATATTTAACATTGCAGCATTTTGTTCGATTAATTTACGGTTTTGTTCCCGATAACCAGGATCCATAACTAAAAAGACAAGCTCAAATGGAAACTTTCTATGCCGTTTGATCTCCTGAAAACATTTTGCCATCAATACAGAATCTTTTCCACCCGAAATACAAACCGCTACCCGATCCCCTTCTTTTAACATTTCATATTTATTTATTGCTTTCGCAAAAGGGCTGAATATTTTTTTATGGAATTTTTTTCGAATACTGAGTTCTACTTGTTCTGAAAAATTGCTTCCCAATTCATTTTTCTTGTCCATTACCATAGGTTCTTTCGATTGTAACATTTTTAAACCTCACAATAATATGCAGGATTGATCTTCATTTTATTATATCATTGAATTTTTTCCTGCATAAGGCTGTCACCGCGCTCCATACAAAGTTCATATCCAACAGCGTTTAATTTCTCTTTTAAAAAAGCGATTTTTTGCGCCGATTCTGCGCCAGTAGATATTTTATTATCGTAAAGGATATATTTTCCTCTGACTCTTTGCGGCGTTAAATTTGGCATAAGTACATTCGCTCCCGCAAAAATGCCATAATCTCTTCCCATTGGATGAACAGTTGCAAGCGCTGTAGTCGAAGGCAATAAAATTTTCGGCAGCAAAAGACGCACAATTGCAAGCATTTTTAACGTCATTGCGACAGTTCCACTTGGTTCCGATGCAAACGGCGTGTCCTTTTGCGGTATAAATGGCCCAATGCCCGCCATATGCGGTTGAAATTCTTTCATATACAATAAGTCTTTTACCAATAAGTCCGGTGTCTGCCCCGGTGATCCGATCATACATCCTGCCCCGGTCTGATAACCAATTTCCTTTAGTATACTTAAACAGCGTCTGCGATGATCAAAACTCATTTTGCACGGATGCAGTGTTTGGTAATGCATCTTATCTGCTGTTTCATGCCGCAATAAATAACGATCAGCTCCGCATTCGTACCAGTATTCATAAACCGCACGATCCCATTCCCCAAAAGAGAGCGTAACCGCACAATCCGGACAGTTTTCTTTGATCTTTTTAACAATCATTCCTATTTTTCTTTTCGTATAATAAGCATCCTCTCCGCCCTGCAGCACATAAGTGCGGAATCCAAGCTGATATCCCTCATTGACGCAGTCAAAAATTTCTTGGTCACTTAAACGGTAACGTTCGATTTTTTTGTTGCTTGACCGAATACCGCAATAAAGACAGTCATTTCGGCAATAATTGGTAAATTCTATCAAGGCACGTGCATATATTTTTCTACCATAATGCCGCTCACATATAGTGCTTGCTTTTTTACATAAGTACTCTATTACTATCTGGTCCCGTTCCACCAATAATTCTTTTAATTCATCGGCCGTTAAAATCGTTTTTTCCTGCAATTGATCAATCAGCAGCATTTGCTTCTGTCTGTGTTCGTCCAATTGCCTATTTTCTTTTCGCTCCATACCATCACCCAATTTAACCTATTGTATAGACCTATCACTCTTCTTTCGCCATAGCAAGAATATTTTCCAGTTCATATACTGGCAATTTCGTATACTGACTTAATTCCGCAATCGTTGGCATCCTTAAAAATTCTTCTGCCAAATATTTCTGTGCCTCATATACAAGTGTCGCCTTAGCTATTAGGGAATCATCCATATCCTTTACCGCCGCAGACGCACTTAGATATGTTTCCACCGCGTCTTTAGCGGCTTTTTGTAATTGTTCATAATAATTCATTTTTTTATTTCCAAGCATACTGTCTAACGCAAGAAATACTCCCATATTCGCTTCTTGTACAGCATCTTCCATTTCTTTTGCTTCCATTTCATAAGATCTGACAATTTCCAAAATTTTCGGCAGCCACTGATCAGAAAGTTCATGAATGACTGTCCGGTCACCTGAGGCTAGTCTTTCAAATAAAATTTTTTCTTCTTGTTCGGTACATGGCACAATCCTCTGCAAATCTTTTAAATACATCTGGAAAAAAACAGTTTTTGGCAAATCGGCGGGCATATCTTTTTTCCTGATCTGCTGTTCTTCCTGCCTCTCCCGTCCCGGTACGGCAGATTCTGTCAAATACTGGTATACCAGCTCTTTTTGTTCGTCCGTCAAATTAATGTTCTTTAAATAATCATCGACTTCTTTTTTGCTAAGAACGGTTTTTTTATTTTGCGTACGCTTTTTTAACTCTTGCAACGCTTCCATAAATAATTTCCTGTCCGTATCGAATTTTTTGCTTTGATCAGCCATAGTCATTCTGTCTGCCTTTCTGTACCTATGTTTGTTATGCGTCTTTTATTTTTCCGTTTTTCACATTTTCAGAAATCCAAGTTTCTTTTGCATATTCCCAAAGTGCAGCAGAACCCAAAGGAGTCTGCGCATTTCTTTCTAGAATGTTAGAAAGCAGGGTGCCGTGTTCTTCCCATGATTTTCCATTCGTAAGAGCATTCAGCATCATTGGCTGAAGGTTGTCCATAACATGTGCAAATCTTGCCTCTGGAGTTTTTTGCTCCTCAAATTCCTCCCATAATGCATGCAGCCTGTCCCCTTGATCTTTTGGAAGTAACGCGTAAATCCGTTCTGCAGCCAATCTCTCTCTTTGACGCTGTGTTTTTTTTGCTTCTTCATCATAAGCATACGTATCTCCAGCATCAATTTCAACAATATCATGAATCAGCAGCATGGTAACGACTTTCAATACATCAATTTTTTCATTTGCGTATTCGCTCAATAAAATCGTCATTAGGGCTGCATGCCACGCGTGTTCTGCATCATTTTCTTTTCGGCTGCTATCCGAAATGTACGTCTGACGAAATATCATTTTTTCTTTATCTACTTCTTGAATAAATTTAAACTGGCGGTTTAACCGTTCTTGTTTCATATTTTCCTCCTTTGTTATACAGCAGAGTTTTTTATTTGCAGCAATAGTTAAGCAGAACGCAAAATACAATACGATCTCGATAAAAGCTTATATCAAGTAAAAAAATGATTCTGAAAATATAATCTTAAAATAATTTTTGTAATACATAAAAATATCTTTTGTATTCTATACAATCCACACCACATTTTTCTCATACATATAATAATTAATTTAAAATTGAAAATTATATATTTTATGACAAATTATATTATCATTTGACATTATTCCATTCTTTATCCGGATTCACATGTACCATAATGTGTTTTACATTTGGAAATTGTTCTTCAATACTGGCATGTATTTTTTCTGCAACTGCATGTGTTTCATATAATGTTTTTTTTCCGTCTGCGGCAATTTCTACATCTACATAAATACGATTCCCAAACTCTCTCGTAATCAACCGATCGATGCGTACCACACCTTTTTGCCTAAGCACGTTTATCCTGATCTGGTTTTCTATTTTATCATCGCATGCTTTGTCAACCATTTTATCTATTGCATCTTTAAAAATATCATATGCTGCCTTTAGGATAAACAAACAAATAACCAAGCTTGCAGCCGGATCCATAATGGGAAATCCAAGCCTTGCCCCAAATATCCCTACAAACGAACCTACCGAGGACAGTGAATCGGATCGATGATGCCACGCGTCAGCCATTAATGCCGCGCAATTTATTTTTTTTGCATTTATTTTCGTATACCAAAACATCCATTCTTTAATCACAATGGAAACCACCGCCGCCACAAGCGCCAAAATACCTGGTATCACTAAATTTTCTGTTTCTTGTGAAAGTATTTTCGCGAAACCGTTTGATCCAATTCCAACACCCGTTAAAAATAGTACAATTGCCAACAAAATAGCAGCTACGCATTCCATGCGTTCATGTCCATATGGATGTTCTTTATCTGCTTCTTTACGTGATAATTTCACGCCCACTATAACTATAATCGTACTGAAAACATCCGAAGCCGAATGGACTGCATCTGAAACCATTGCGCTCGAATGAGAGAAAATCCCAGCGGCTAATTTTAATACGGATAAAAGAATATTGACCAGAATACTTGTTCTTGATACACGCATCACAACTTGTTCTGTAATGTCATTGGTCTGACCGATTGTATTTATTTCATTCTTTGTCATTCATAAATCCTTTCTGATCCATATTTCTAATAAAAATCAACTCATTTCAAATCTCATTAAGTATTTTCAAACTGTTGCGATGTCTAATACTTAACCTGCAGTTCCCTCCTTCCTAATTATTTTATATCAAATTCTTTAAATTGTGATAAGAACAGCGGTCTTTATAAATCTAATTTTAAATCATTCTCTTTAATCCATCCAATTTTTCTCATAAAAAAACCAAACAAAGCCGCTAAAACACCTGGCAGTACAAAACAAACTACTGCTATCCCGGCCCAATCCATAACGGTTATCATTTCTTTTTTTCCAATGGCAATATCGTTTAGCCAGCCAGTGTACACACCAATTTGTCCAACCAATCCACACGTACCCATTCCAGAAGCAACTGCTGCGCCATTCATTTCCATTTGAAAAATACAAGTTGATACCGGTCCGGTTATTGCCGAAGCAGCAATCACAGGAATCCATATACGTGGATTCTGTATGATATTTCCCATTTGAAGCATGCTTGTCCCTATTCCTTGTGCAAGCAATCCTCCCCATTTATTTTCACGAAAACTAAGAACGGCAAAACCTACCATCTGCGCACAGCATCCGGCAAGCGCTGCTCCACCTGCTAGACCTGTCAATCCCAAAGCCGCACAAATCGCTGCGCTGCTAATAGGCAGTGTCAATGCAATACCAGCAAAAACTGATACGAGCATTCCCATAAAAAACGGCTGTAATTCTGTAGCCCACATAATTGCAGTCCCAACTGCGTTTGCCGCTGCTCCTATAGCTGGTGCCCACCAAATCGAAAACAGAATACCAATAGAAGTTGTAACAAATGGTGTAATAAGAATATCAATTTTTGTTTCTTTTGACACTGCTTTTCCAAATTCCGCCGCTAAAATGGACACAATTAATACAGCTAACGGTCCTCCCGCGCTTCCCAATTCATTTGCCGCAAATCCTACCGCAGGAAGCGAAAATAAGACAAGCTGCGGACACTGCAGCGCAAAGCCAATCGAAACCGCCATAGCAGGACCTGTTGCGGATTTTGCATATCCGCCGATTTTCTCCATTAACACAATGCCGCTTTGTTCGCCAAGTGTTGCAATAATTGTCCCAATCAAAAGAGATGCAAACAAACCCTGTGCCATAGCACCAAGCGCATCTATTCCGTACCGTTTCGCGGATATGATTATATTTTTACGCTCCAAAAAAGATTTTATGTGTTCCATTCATCCGCCCTCCCTATTGTATCATGAAATGTATCCAATAACTGTCGATTCTGACATAACGCAGTTACATATGTCTGAAATTCTGACAAAGACTGCGCTTTCTTCATCTTTTTCCAGTAATCCATTGGATCTTTAAAATCTTGACACATATACATCCATAATTCTTTCATTTTAAATAAGACGTCTTTTTCTCCTGAAAGAACCCGCAGATAATCGTCCTGGAGCTGTAAGTATAATTCATACCGCCGTCTTCTCTCACCTTTTTCCATTTCTTCATCGAGAAAACGCCTGAAACAGCAATCTTTAAATTCCTTATCTGAACTGCCGCTGTTTTCTCTTATCTTTATTTCATCTATAAGCATTGGATTTTGTAAAAGTCCGCGTCCCATCATAACTGCGGAAATTGCTGGAAACTCTCTATAAATTTCTCTGCAGTCCTGAACCGTAAATAGATCCCCATTGTAACACAGATCCCAAGCATTTTCTAAACTGGCCTTATACGCATGTGCAAAAGCTTGTTTGTTCGGAACATTTCCATAAAAATCACGCTGTACCCGCGGATGAACGATCAATTCTGAAATTGGATATTTCTCAAAGATTTCTAATAAATATGGAAATTCTTCCGGCAGATCCTTTCCTATACGCGTCTTAATGGATAATTTCATCCCTTTCGATGTCAAAACTCCGCAAACCGTATCCAAAAACTTATCCAAGCGATCTGGCACTGTTAAAAACCCGGCACCTCTTTTCTTGGAAACAACCGTTTTGGATGGACATCCTAAATTCAAATTTACTTCATGATAGCCATATTCATTTTTTAGTACGGCTGCAATACGCAAAAAATCTTGTGGCTTATTTGTCATAATCTGAGGTATCACGCACATTCCAAAATTATGCTTTGGCAAAACATCATTCCGTTCCTTAGAGCTTAAATTCTTTTTTTCTTTCGGCACAATAAAGGGCGTATAATAACGATCTACTCCAGGATAAAATTTATGGTATGCTCTTCTGTATATATAACCAGTAATCCCTTCTAAGGGAGCAAAATAATATTTCATGGCATCTAACATGATAACTGTAAAAGAAAATGATCCAGCCGCTTTTGCACATTATCTTCGCCAAGAATCATCATAATCGTATAAAGATCAGGCGAATTTTTACGTCCAGTGACCGCAACACGCACAATGGAACATAAATCTGCGATTGATCCCTTATAGCTTTCTGGATTCTTTTTATACTCTTTCATATTCGGACAATAACCAAGCGGTTCTCCCAGTTTTTTCATTTGATCAAACCAGTTGTCTGTATTCAAAAATAAATCTTTCTTATACACCTCTATGGCCTCTGTAAGCTGCGCTTTTGTATATTTGTCATCCAATTCATAGACAACTGCCTGTTCAAAGCTTTCCTGTGGAAGATACAAATAGTCAAATAGCTGCATCAGTTCACTCCATTTTGCCACATCCTTACGGACTTTTTTTCCAGATATTTTCCACAAACTAATCGTTCTTTTAAATTGTTCCTCATCAGACACTGCAAACTGATATAAAACCGGCTCATATTTTTCTGCCCAATTCGTAATTTGACGCGCACATTCATCTACAGTAAAACCAGCAATTATTTCCCTGCTCACATCCATTAATTTAGCCATATCAAATAATGCACCGCTTACCGGCATTTTATCGAAAGATAATTTGAAATCCGCGCCTGTTTTATCAGCATTTTTCATATGCCATTCTTCATAATTAGAATTTGCTATTGTAAGCAAATATTCCTTTATGCTTTCAACTGGAAATCCCTGTTGTAAATAAAAACCTACTGCCGCTTCTGGATCTTTTCGTTTACTTAATTTACGTTTTGCCGCTCCATCCATTTTCATAATTGGAGAAATATGGACATAAGATGGAGTCTTAAAACCGCATAAATCAAAAAGCTGTTTGTGTACGGGATAAGAAGCCATCCACTCGTCGCCTCGAACAACTAAATTGGTACGCATAAAGTGGTCATCAACAACATGTGCAAAATGATACGTTGGAATTCCATCTGATTTTAACAGTACCAAATCCAAGGTATTTTCCGGCATTTCTATTTTTCCACGAATTGGATCACAATATGAAATGTAACGGCCTGCAACGCCTGGAGATTTTAGTCGAACTACATAAGGAATTTTTAAACTGATTTTTTCTTCAATTTCTTCAAATGAAAGTTCACGGCATAGAGCATAGTTACCATAATAACCAATTGCTTCTTTTTTTTCTTCTTGCGTCTGGCGGATCTTGTCCAATTGATCTTCTGAACAAAAACAAGGATACGCATATCCTTGCCGCATCAATTCCTTTACACAAATCTGATATATTTCTTTACGGCCACTTTGCTTATACGGACCATATCCCTTATCTCCATTTTCAAATGGCCCCTCATCAAATGTAATTCCGTACCCAGACAAGGATTCTATAATTTCCTCTACGCCTTTTTCCACCTCACGCTTCTTATCAGTGTCCTCAATACGTAAATAAAATACACCTTCTGTCTGTTTAGCCAATTTACTTGAAATAAGGGCCGCATATAAACCACCAATATGCATAAATCCAGTTGGACTTGGCGCAAAACGTGTTACATATGCGCATTCTTTTAAATCACGTTTCGGAAAAATTTCCTCTAAATATGAAATAGTGCCTGAAATATCCGGAAAAACAAGTTCTGCTAATTTATTATAATCCATTTTCTTTACCTTCCTAATTATTATTTTCACTATTACCATATTACACTATTTCGTATAGGAAATGCAATTCTTTCTTTCCATAAAATGTAAAATTTTTGCGAATCGTAAAATAATCGTGCTGTCAAATCTTACATGTAAGAGATGTAGCCCTGAGTATAATATACTATATGATTTGAAACATACTTTACTGTTTTTATTTATTTTTGCAACTTAATTTATTCACTCTTTTCTATTCATTCATATAATTGGATTCATAATAGAAAACAAAAAACAATCAACAAAATATTAACATATCGGTTATTAAATTTCTCATAGGTTCACGTCGAATATTGTGTCGAGAGTGCATGGTAAAAATCCTCAGTGTACTCCGGTATACCTCCGATTTTTGCCAAGCACGATCGAAAAGTATCCGGCGTAAACCTATGAAATATTTAATGATTGACGTAATATAGTGTGTCTTAAAATTACACACTATACAACATGTGCAAATTGTTATAAGGAAAATTAAACAAAAATTCTTTTGTATAAAAGTATTTAACACTGCGTTTTGCAGATTGTAATATAATTGCATGCTGCTTTTTGTATTGTTTTTTAGCATAATCACAGCCAATTGGTAATTTTAAGACGCACTCTGGTACAGCGATACGCATATATTCATTTGCTAAATACTCGCTATTTGTGCTATTTCTGCGTTGTTATCAGTCAACGATCCACCACATCGTTTTCTCCTCCTTGCATTGGTACAAATAACAAGCACTTAATATATGAGTATTTACAGACTACTGTATCAGTACATTGATCACAAAACAACTTATGGGTAAGCGCAGGATATTTTTTCGAGCATGCAAGACAAAAACCGGAAGTGCAACGGAATACAATGCGGATTTGTCATATATGATCGGAAAAATAGGCAAGCAACTGTGAGTTATTTCGTGATCGATGTAGTAGAATCATAATATAAGACTTTGACACTTGAATCAGACCGGGGAGTGCCACACAGGTATAACCCTGCGTGGCTTGAGTTATGAAAAATTATATCAGCTTGTCAGCTAATACTCCTATATCATATCTATTTCTTGTGACAATTTTGTGAACACATTCTAAAAAAAAACTAAAAATTCACTTATGATTTGGTATTCCTACCGGTCAGAAGATGTAGTTGTACGATACATGGTTCGTCCCAGTGCAAAGCAAAATATCGACGGTGATTGTTCCATTGGCTGACAATTTTAACGATGCAATCGTGCGGAGCAGTCAAAATATAAATACCATTACCGGCGAACGGGACAGAAAGAAATAGCATCTTTTGGCTTGTATTCCTATTACAAGTAAACGATATTTATAAACTCGTTCGCATCTCCTCCTCATAAAATTCATAATGAAAATTCATTACAAGCTTGTTTTTAATAATTTGTAACGTATTTTTCCTGCGAATTACAGGTACATTTTCAGTAGTAAACGTGATATATAGCAACAAATAAATACTTTTATCCCATATTGGACACAAGAAATTATAATAAAAACAATGTTATTTTTATTTTTCTAAAATCAATTACCCATCACCAGTTTACAACTTTTGGATTTTTTTGAACCCTGATAAAACGTAGCCCTCTAT
>CANDJR010000069.1 GCA_947385105.1 uncultured Eubacterium sp. | reverse complement strand
GAGATTTCTAACGGTGACTGGAGTTCAGACGTGTGCTCTTCCGATCTTTTTTGCATATCTAATTACCCACTCTCTTTTCACATGTTTTAAATGCCCAAAACTTATTAATCATAAAATTTATTGGCACACTGAGACACAAATTCAATACCGGAGCTACAAACTCTGAAATATGCATCACCTGCACAAAAAAGATCAACAGTATGCTGCTTAAAAACAGTCCGGTAAATGAATAAGAAATATATGTTTTTGCCAAAGCTTTCCAAATAGAACGCGTTTCTCCATTCTGCAAGGTAAATACGAACTTGTTATTCCAGTAAAAAGACCACAGTACGCTCAATACAAACGCAACAAACTGTGCAACGATATAATCGCTTTGCCCAAAGATACCCAGTGCCCGAAAACCCAAAAGCCCACCTGCATAGAGCACATAAGAAATGACCGTATTGCTCACGCCTACCATTCCAAACCGTACGAACTGCATGACTGATTCAAACATACAGTCTGTTAATTCTTTTCCAGCTATATGATATATCTTGCTTAACATCCAAAAAAGTGCCATTTCCAATTTTTCCCACATATGGCGCTCCTTCCTTTTCTCTTGTTATCTAAAGATTCACACATAATTCATTCAACCACATTTACTCCAAATTGTAAAGGGGTAAAGCTGCAACGGATATGGTAAATGCAAGTTTTATAAACTTTATCCGGGAGTTTAACAGTTGAATGATAGAAAAAGTACTTGCAGGTCGCATAAAACCTGCTTTTTTATGTCATTTTTTTGCTGTTATATATGCTATTTTCTGTTATTGTTGAGTTTCCTTGCATGAACCATCTATCGCTTTCTTTAGAAAAAACTGGATTATAAATACTTTTACAATGAATTATTAGATACGCTAAAAGCAATGAACTTCGCTGAAATACAAGAATAGGGATTTATTCCACCGTATTTTTCTTTTACTAATTGTCTAAGACGGGATTATACTACAAAATTTATCAAAAAAAATCTGGTTTATAATATTATTGTATGATATATTTTTATTAAATAATGATTTGACTAATAATGGTAGATACTAAAAAATCAAAAATTAGTATCATTCCATATGAACAGGAAAAAGGCCCTTGCAATTAAACTTAAGATATGCTATATTGTAGATACAAAAAAGCAACCGCCCACAAGGGGTTGACCTATTAATGGAATAGCAATGCCACCCATCGACTAGCCAAAGTACAAGGGTGGCTTTTGCTATGTAAGGCTACTTACAAAACGTAAACACGAATGTAAGCAATGCCAGAAGGAATATACCAAATGTCAGCAATTCCATAAGAGAAATATGAATCTTATGTTTCTTATGTTTTCTCTTTTTCATAGCATCACCCCCATTCTCTTTAGAATGAGGTCAACACACCCTGTCACACGATTGCTCTTTCTGGATTATAGCATATCTTTTGTTGCTCAACAATGTTATTTTTCATTACATACAAAAAAATGCCCAAACAATGTTATTTTTCATTATATACAAAAAAATGCCCAAACATTGACACCTTTGTATTATCATATTGAATTTATGCGGTTATTGTTTCTGCTTTGTCACTATGGTTCTTTATGATACGGTTTACTGTGCTTCGGGATAGTTCTGTATTGTGTACTATGTCAGCTATCTTCATACCGCTGCCATATAATGCCATTACCATTTCTGCTTGCTCATTTTTGGAAATATCATTCACTTCGTGCAACTGCCCCTTCTTAAAATAGATACCAAACAGCTGTATTTTATAGTTACCGTAAGAACACATATGTTCATCCAAGCGCAAATGCCACTCTTTGTGGCAGGCAAACTTCCAATGGGCTGAATTCTGTTACTGTGAGCAGCAAAGGCGTGAACAGCAACATTTTATATCCCTATCTTATCGTTGATAATATACCTTGGCCTTGCCTTTACTTCCAAATAAGTCTTTCCAATATATTCTCCTAAAATACCAAGGCAGGCAAGCTGCAGACCTCCCATTAAACATAAAATACTAATCATACTTGTCCACCCTGCCACTGTTCCTCCAGTAAAATACTGCACAACAGACCAGATCACTGCACAAAAACTTAAAAGAGCAATGAATATCCCTGCTGCCATAATAATGCGAAGCGGCCGGATACTTAAGCTTGTGATTCCGTCAAACGCCAACGCCAGCATCTTATGCAATGGGTAGTGGCTCTCGCCTGCAGCCCGTTCGTGTCTTTCATAATAAACACATGTACTTGGAAACCCTACCAGCGGAACCATACCGCGTAAATACAAGTTTACTTCTTGGTAATACGCCAGTTCTTTTAATACTTTTCCTGATATTAAGCGATAGTCTGCATGATTATATACTACTTCTGCACCCAGCAAATGCAACAGTTTGTAAAATCCCTGCGCTGTAATCTTTTTCATTATAGTATCTGTATCCCGTTTGCTGCGCACGCCATATACAACCTCATTTCCATTATGATAGGCGTCTACCATCTGTTCCATGGCATGAATATCGTCCTGCCCGTCACAGTCAATTGATATGGTAATATCTGCAATGTCTTTTACTTCCATCAGCCCTGCAAGAAGCGTGCTTTGGTGGCCCCTGTTCCTGCTCTGGCTGATCCCAGCAACATGCTGCTCTGTTTTTGCAAGCTCTGTGATCAATGCCCACGTCTTATCGCTGCTGCCGTCATTGACAAATAAGATTTTACTTTTTTCACTAATTTTTCCTGCCTGTATCAGATGTTTAAGTTCTCCTAAAAACTGCCTGGCTGTTATTGGCAGTACCTTTTCTTCGTTATAACACGGAACTATTACATACAATGTTGTTTCCATAAATGCTCCTTTATCCTTTCCATAGATGTTCTTTATGGATATTATCCTGGATATAACCTATGGGTATTATCTATGAGTATTATCTATGGATGTTTTCTAAATGTACAAGCATTGGCTTCTAGCTTTCTGCTTGCCCAAAGTGCGCACGTATATATGCATCGAACCTGTCTTGAAACAGTTCTGGAAATGCATGATATTTTTTTACAAACAAATCTCTTATATACTGCACATCTGTTTTTTCCAATTCCTTTTGTTTGATATAAATATTTGCTTCTGTTCCTCCATCTAAAATATAGGTGGAAAAAAGTTTATATTTTTTCTGAAACGCGCTCTCCTCCTGCATGGCATCATGCAGCAGGCTGATGACCGCCTGCCCGCTCAGCGGCAGATGAATTTGAAGCGGATTACAGTCTATAATGACATCTGCATCCAAAAAATCTGTATAGAAACCATCACGCAGGTCCACATGAGACGCTCCGTAAAGCTGGTACCCTTTTTGCATGTTAGGGGCATTTAATTTACGCAGTATCTCATCGTTTAATACGCCAGACGAAGCAACAACATATACGCCCTTGTACCCTTTCCCATCCAGCAGCGCCAGCTCTTGATCCATCTGGCGCAGAGTATTTGTATCATATCTTACTTTTGGTACATAGGTCCTGCTTGTAAGTAACGGTTGGTTTGACAGCCCAGGAAATATACCGATTGAAAAGCCAAAATTTAATGCGCACACTCCTGCCAGAAAAGCGGAAAGCAGCACAGCCGCCGCCTTATATTTGCTTTTTTCTACAAATCGATAGAGGCTTTCATAACCTAAAACCGCCAGTGTAATAACCGGAATAACTGTAATATAATAATGGTGCTCCCCAAAATCTTGTATATGAAAAAACAGCATCATTGCCGCAGCCAGCGATAAAAGCATTGGTAAAGAAAAAAGCAATAGCCGCTGTTTCACTGCACACAAGACAGCGCAGACAGCAAAGAAAATTACAGCCAGTCCAAAATAAAGGCAAAAGATTTTCCATTTTTCTGCATACCCATGCACATTATATGCTGCATAGGAAACCTGGTGGTTATTAAATAATGAGTGCAATGCAAAATCCCCAAAAAACAACAGCAAAATAAAAAGCGATGTAAATCCTGTCACCATAATATTTGCCGCTTTATATTTCAGCCCGAACTTCCAGTTCTTGATCCCATTTTTCAGCAGAACATAACCAAATAAAAATAGGACATACGCAACCACTGCATATCCATAATATCTGCGCATGATCAATACGATGACTAACAAGATCCCAATCAAACCGCTTTTTTTCCATTCCACTGTTTTGTCATATTCGATTTTTATCGTAAGCATATAACAAAGCACAAGAGGAATTAAAGCCGCTGCATCAATATAGCCGGATAAAACCGGGAAAAGCGGTACCGTAATGCTTAAAACGACAAAATAGATATTAAAAAACGAAAGTCCCTGCATACCATACTGTTTTTTTATCTGCCATATAAACGCGGAAATCAGTATGAGCGCTGGCACCAGAAACAACATGGTTACCAGCAGTACAAAAGTTATATAACTGTTCCCCAATAGCTTTAATGGAATTGCAATGATACCTGCCAAAAACTGGTTGTATTCTTGTGTATTCACAGAATGATACATATTGACAAGCGTTGTCACAAAATCAGAAAACAGAGAATTTTGTATGTCTAAAGCTGTGTACCAATATGCGCCATTGTCCCAAAAATAAACGAAATCCTCCCGGACAATCATCCCATATACACACATAACATATAAAAATGTAACAGCTGTAAACAAAAACAGTTCTTTTTTTGTACTTCTGCAAAATACTTCCATAACGCCGCATTCTTTCGAAGCTGCTGCATAGAGCGTATAGACAAACAGCAGCGGAACTAATCCTGCACAATAACAAACAGGCGCACCTGTGCCAAGTAATGCAGCAAGCACTATCACAGCCAGTACAATCCAAACAACCGCATTTTTTGTAATTTTTACATTTTGATACATCTTTTCATCCACTCTCTTTTTTATGCTTTTTTATATTCTTTCCAATTTACGCTCTTTTTCATTCACTTCGTAAATCTAGCAGCATAGTGTCCATTTTTCTTATAAGTCATAGCAGGCACTCCAACCATTTCCTCATAAAACAGCTATCTTACTCAGGTTGTTCTTATTTTCAGAAACCATATTCCTGCCCTCTGGCGCCATCTGTCTTTCAAAGCACCAGTGTTTCCCACTCAGCTTTAAATTATGTACAACAAATACCATCCTGTCTGATTTCCCACAGTCTGACATGAAAAAAAGAGTTAACTGCTATTAAATAACATTTTGCGGTAAAATGTTATCCAATAGCATTCTAAACCAATTCTACCAATTCTGCAAGACTAAAGATAAAATAGTGATATTTTATTAAATTTAGTGTATATTCTAGAAAAAATCATTTATAAAATTGAATATTTAGTAAAAAATACAGCATAAAAAATAAATATATCTAACAGTTACATGGAAAGATGTAACTCTCACTTAAGCCTCGTATAAATATTGTCCAATTTTTTATTACTAAAAAACAACACCAAAATCAAGGCTTATATGGAAAATGCAGTAAGCGTCATACATAACATTTTACCGCATTATGTTATCTACAAAATCATCTTTTGTGATAAAATAGCCAGAACAACTTTCTTTTAACAGAATGTTATTTTTTTATAATAATCAACATGCAGCAATATATCCTTATTTCTTATATCCTATTTCCATATGCTGCGCTCCAAGCATACACCACTTCAGATATTTATCCAAAACCTGCAGCTTTACAAACTGTTCCGGAAAAAATGTAATATACCGCTTTTCTATTTTTAAAAATGCGTTTCGCTCCAGTAAGTTTGCTGTCTCGTTTCTTGTCATCATGACAGCATCCTGATCAAACGGGCACAAATAAACCGACTTTCTGGTAAGAGGATTTTTCATATTATGTTCTATTACAAGAAGCATCCCACCTCTTTTCAGCCTCTGGTAAATATTTGCTACCACCTCATCCCTGCTTTTAGCTGGCACATGATGCAGGACGCAGCAGCAGATACACAAGTCATAATCTTTATCCAAGTCCTCTAGACTGTCTGTAAACCTTGTATTCTTTTCATGCTCTAGCTGCTTGGCATATGTGATGCTTTCATTAGAAATATCAAAGCCATGCACAGATATATCCGGAAAGGCTTTCGCAGCTGCGCGCGAAAGAATACCGATACCGCATCCATAATCCAGCATTTTTATAGTATCTCTTTTTGTTTTGCGCTTGTATTCTTTTATGATTTGGCGCAAATAGTATATTTTATATGCAGTAAAGTAAGCATGATTGTTCCCCTCTCCCTTAAGCACCATACCTTTTTCCATCATTGTTTCGTATTGCCTTGCAATATCATCAAATTCTGCTTTCACTTTTGTCTCCTTTATCTAACTAATTACCTATATAATTACCTATTTCATCACCTCTCGAATTCTAAAACTGCTTTTCGAGAGACATTCTATTTTCTTTTTCGTACCCACTTGAAAGCAACTACAGCCATACTTACAGCAACAAAACAATAGTATCCAAGAAAAATCACCGTTTTTATTCTGTCCAAATTGTTTTTATAAATAACCTGAATCACGTTGTTCCCTTTTGAAACCGGAATAAACGCCTGCATGTCCTGTATACTTGGCTGCACTTCTTTCCCATTGACGTAATAATGGTAATATTTGTTTGGATATAAAAGAAATGCAATGCTGCTGTCCACCTTTGCAGCTATCTGCGCCTGAAAATAGGTTGCTTTATCTGTACGAAAATCTGTCAAATCCTCATTTCCAAGATCCGGGCAATAAAAATAGCCATTGTCCATAGAGTCCTTTTTATCTTCCACAAAATATTCCCCTGTATAATAAAATGGAATAAATTTCTTCAGTTTTAAAAGCTGATGCGTAGAGTCCAAATATTCTCCACTTTGTTCCCAATCAACAATACGTTTTCTCCTTTCAACACTCAGTAAACATCATACAAGCTCTATTACTGCTGGATGCGTGTTAATAATTCCTGTAAAGATGCCATACTAGACTCTATACTTTCTACCATCATGTAATCTACCTGCCCCGCATACTGAGCTAAAACCCCGTCTGCACGATTGACATGTACAAACCACACTTCTTCGAATAAATCTAAAATTCCGCAGTTTGCATTCAAGAAAAATTGCGTATAGGAATCTCCGACAAAAAGTATCTTACCAAAAGGTACCTCAGTATTTGTATTTTTATAATGCTTGATCTGTGCATCTGGCAGCTGTCCGGCATCTGCAAGCATGGTTGGCTCTGTCTTTTGCTTTACGCATACAGCGCAATCTTCTTTTATCTTTTCCAATATTGGCAGATTGTCTAACTGTCCGCCTCCTCCTCTTTCTCCCCATGGCTGCGGATCATAATAAATATCATACATGCTGCTATCAAAAATTTTCCCGTAAATGCCCTCCTTTTTTGCTAACAAATTCACAACTTCCGTAAAGGCAACTGTAGCCCCATACGGATTCCAGTGGAAATCTGTTTTATAATAGGTAGGATATTCTGTTTCCGCTTTCCTAAGTGGTGGGACAACATCTATAACCTCATCTGATACGCTGCTGGATAACAATTTTTGCATTAATTTTTCATATTGGTTTGGATTTTTGCGCTCCACATGAAATTTTGGTGCACGCTCCGGGAAAATCGTATTTTTCTGAGGCGGGATCATAAGCATGCATTCAATCCCTAATGACTTTGCATCAGTGAAAAAACTCTCATAAGTGCGTACAATTTCATCTACTTTATCTTCCAAAAGCTGCTCATTGACAATCTGCTGCCCTTCCACCACACTTTTATAATACATATAACCATCATCCCCAACATAAACTCCGTTTTCGCCTGTGACCTGAAACAGGCGGTGCTCCAGTTCACCTTTTGTACGTATAAAAAAATCCCGAAATTGGAATTGGTCATCAAAATAGTCTGATAATTCTTTACCATATTCTCCATTTTTCAAAAACATCTGTTTCCATTCAGCAGGGAATTCCTTGCGCACACGGTTTTCATTAATTGGGTAGACTTGTGTTGGTTTGACTGCCAACAATAACACAGGCGCAGTCAAAATACACAACATGATTAAAATTTGTATTTGCTTAATTCTTTGTTTCATGCCAAGCCTCCTGATATTATCTTTTTTTAACACTATGAAATCCTTACTCTAAACCTTATTATTAAAATCTGAAATAAATAAATGCATGAAACGATGCATCTGACAGATAAATCATACATAGCAACAGTAAGATGATACAAAACATTCCTTTCCACAACGAGCAGTTCCATTTTTCTTTGATTTTATAACACGGGAAAATTGCAAGGAAAAATCCTACACATGCAGTAAATATCACTTCTTTATCTACATAATAGGCATACTGATAGTAAAGATGTTCCGCTAACTGATTCATGCCAAACATCGCTTTCAAATAATGGATGGCAGATGTAACTGTATCACATTGAAACAATACCCAGCCAAAAAGCACAATGAAAAGCGTCACCACATTTCCTGCCATGCCCTTCATTGCAAAATGCCATTTGTACCGCAGCATCCTTTCTGCGATTAAAAAGCATCCGTGATACGCACCCCATAATAAGAACGTCCATGATGCCCCATGCCAAAATCCGCACAATAAAAAAACAATCGCCAAATTAGCATATGTTTTGCTTACACCTTTCCGGTTTCCGCCAAGGGGAATATACACATAATCCCGAAAAAAAGAAGACAGAGAAATATGCCACCTACGCCAAAATTCTGTAATATTTTGTGAAATATAAGGCATATTAAAATTTTCATGGAAATGAAACCCAAACATACGCGCCATACCAATCGCCATATCTGAATATCCGGAAAAATCAAAATAGATTTCCAGCATAAACAAACATGCACCACTCCAGCTAAGTGCCACTGTCAGTTCTTGAACTGGCAGTGCAAATATTTTATTGACAGAGGGATACAAAACATCTGCAATCAGCACTTTTTTAGACAACCCAACAATGAATCTGCATAGCCCATGATAAAAATCATTGATATTCTCCTGGCGGTGATCCATTTCTTCCATAACTTCTGTATACCGGACAATTGGTCCGGCAATTAGTTGCGGAAAAAAGCTAATGTAGAGTGCAAGCTTGCTGAAGCTTTTTTGCACAGGAGCTATCCCTCTATAAACATCTACTACATAAGAGATTGACTGAAATGTAAAAAAAGATATCCCTATTGGCAGTGCAATCGAAAATGGATTTTCATATGCCTTATCAAAAATTTTATTAATCAAACTTATAATATTTGCACTCGTAAAATTAAAATACTTAAACCAAAAAAGCAATCCTATATTTCCAGTGACCGCAAGAATAAGCACTATTTTTTTCTTCCTGATTTGATTTTTATTACCGAATGCTGCAATCAAACGGGCAAAAAAATAATTTGCTAAAACCGATGCCAAAAGCACGAGAAGATATATACCCCCCCCAGACTGTCCGAAAACTCCTTTTTAAAATTTTCAGACCACATTATCTTGTTATTATTTATATTATTTGTTTCTATATCTTGTGGTTTTGTCTGTGCGATTTTTAGTTATCGGACAGTCTCCCCCAAAAAATAAAAGGCCATGCTAAAAAATAATAATATATAATTAGAGAGCAGCCTTCTTCCTTTTGGTAAAATGGAACAAGCAAGATAGATACCCAAACACAGCGGCAAAAATACGTATATAAAAATATTCGTGCTAAAAATCATTCTTTTTCTCCTTACCAGTTACCTGCCTTTTCTTACAAGAAATAGACATATAGTATATTTAAAATTTAACTTTTCCTATACGTATAATTAAACATCCTAAGTTCATAGCTTTTTTCTCATTTTTATTTGTCTATTCGGAAATACATTAATGAAAATAAGAAAATGCTTGCTTCTATTATTGGAAGTACATACCTTGTGTCTGGAACTACACAAGAAAGAAACAAGACAGCCGGAAGAGTCATAGCAGCTAAGCATGGCAGTAATAGAACTGTACGGTTCCTCCTGTTCAGGCATATTTTAACCATTAAAATTATGACAAAAAACAGATAAATGCCGCCTCTATTTGTAAACGCATGCAGCAAAGGCATTGTATATGCAAAGTCAGACAGATTCCTTGACAGCACTGTCGCGCCTGTTTCTAAAAATGCATAACTAGCAGGCATCGCCTGGTCACGAGCATAAACGGTTGACCATTCATTATAAATTTGCGGACTGATTTTCCAAAGTATATTTATAACATCTCCATGAATCTTTAAATAATGAAACGGATACTTTATAAAATACTTCAAATTCATTGCAAGTATCTGCGGTCCTAAATGTAATTCATCAAATTTTTCAATTCGATCTCCAACGGCAGCCCATGGTTTTGAAACATTATCTGAATTTTCAGGCATGTAGTTTACTTTCCATTCTTCCAAAGGCATAATTTGCTCTAATACTGCAATATCTTTATCATCCATTTGCAAACCATAAGAAGCTATGCCTGCCAAATTGTTAAGCGGTATCCCATACATCCAATAACCCTTCTTTTCTGATACTGGCATTCCTGTAGCCTGCGGCACTATAAAAGTAATGCATACATATGCAAAAACAAGAAAAATTACGTTTCGAATCCATACCCTTTTTTGCGTTAGTTGATGCCGGTATTCAAACAACAGCTGCATTACAGTGATTAGAATTGCCAGATACAAACCCTCTCTGCGAAACACCATTACAATCGTACAAAATGCAAGCCAAAGATAATTGTCCTTTTTGGTACGTACCCCTTTTTGCAGAATATCAAATTCAACAGCAATCAATCCTAAAAATGCTGTTGCAAAGATACTGTTATCATAAGATGATATTAACTGCATATATGGATATGTGGCCACAATAGACCAAATAACATATAGCCTGCATCCCTTTTTTGATGCATATTTATCAATAACCCCAATAACATAATTGTTGACCATAATCCAAAAAACGGACTGTATCAAGACGATCAGAAAAGTACAATCTAGTTTATAAAAAATAGTAATAAAGTATTGCCAGGCTAACGGTTTCCAGAAATCCCATACTTCTTCTGTCTTAAGAACAGCTGTATAATCCGGCAATGCCATAACTGGTATAGCACTTATCATATAGATTACAGTAAATAAAATGATAGGAACTGTATTATAATAGATTCCGGTTTTGCCGATATATTTTATATTTTCTTTTACTTTCTTTGTCTGCGGTTCTTTTGTAAAATAAAAGAGCAGCAGTAAAAAAGTATTTCCCACGATTCCTGCTGTATATCCCACCATAAGCACACAATAAACAGCTTTTGCAAAACTGATATTAAGCGCAAAGCCTTGATGCTGATAATTCATCAACATATTTGTTCCATCGTAAAAGGATTGAAACTGGAACAGCGGACTGCTAAGCAAATCTTCTCCCGGCAGCATTACTAGAAAAATAGATGTACAGACAGCAGCGCATAAATAGTATTTCTTGTTTACTGATTTTATGTTTAAAAAAAACTCTTTCTGAAATAACCATAAAAGAAATCCTGCCGCAATCACACCAAAGGAAAAGTAATCTGTCATATTTACTACAGCTTTTGGCAGCATTAAAAAATAGCAGACGCATACTATCGGTACCGTCATCATACATGCAGTAATATATTTTCTCATTTAACATTCTCCCTATTGTGTTTCATCATTTCTATATACCTCAAAATCTTCGGCCTTATAATATAGAATCCTAGTCCCGCCATCTTCAAATTCAAATGGCACATAAAGCAGATCTTTCAGTTCTTTTTTGACACGCTCCTGTTTATCCGGTTCTACATAAAAAAGCAAAAATCCTCCGCCTCCAGCGCCTAATAGTTTCCCTCCGACTGCACCTGCCTTTACTGCTTTTTGATACAAGCTGTCAATCGAATCGTTTGAAATTTCACTCGTAAGCGCGCGTTTGATATTCCATGCATCATCCATTAATTTTCCAAATTCTATAAGATTTCCTTTGGAAGTTAAAATGTTCTGCGCACTATCCACTAAGCCCATCATCTCTTTCAATTCTTGGATTTTTTCAGGCGTTGCCTGTTCCTGTCCCTTTGCAATATTACTGGAAAATCTGGAAAATCCAGTAAAGAATAGCATAAGGTTTTGATTTAATTCTCGTTTACGCTCTTTGGAAATAATCAGGGGATTTACAACATACCCATCTGCATTAAAATCAATCCGGTTTAACCCGCCAAATGACGCAGCAATTTGATCCTGTACGCCCCCGCTTTCCTGGCAAAGGACGCGCTCTACATAAATAGCGTCCTTTGCCAGCTTCATTTTGTCTACATACTTTCCTTTTAATGCATAGAATGCATTTAACATGCCCACCACAAAAGAACTGCTTGTCCCCAAACCCGATCGGGCTGGCAGATCTGCTTCGTAAACCATGCGAAGTTCATGCATATCCAAATACCGCATTGCTTCTCTCACAGCCGGGTGTTCGATTTCATCTACTGTATTGGTCCGTTCGATTTTGCGGTATGTGATCTGATTTTTATAATCAAAAAATCTAGGCAGATGACTGACGGTAACAAAACAATATTTATCAAACGTCGTGGATATAACACTGCCCCCATACTTCTTATAAAAACCCTCAAAATCTGTCCCTCCGCCAAAAAAGGACATGCGAAAAGGCGTTTGTGTGATTACCATTTTTCTCTCCTACTTTTACTCCTAAGCTCGATATTTGTGTTTAGAAATTTAAAGTTTTTTGCTAGCCTTATTTCTTAATTTTTGTTCTGAATGTTCCTGTTTGTTTTGCCAGCCTTATTTCCTGTTTTTATCTAGACTCTGTCTTTCTGTTTTGCCAGCCTTGTTTCTTGTTTTATATGCTGAGTTTTATTTCCTGTAAGCCTAAATACTGCTTTACTTTTGTATTATCCATCAGTGTTGACTGTGCACGTTTTGCTTGAAAGATACCGCTTGCGTCATCCATAGTAATCGGTATAATCCGCTCGGTTGGCACATGCAGTTTCTTTGCTATCCGAATGCCAATATCGTATTTTGATAAGTCATCGTCACCCGCTATATTTAATATTTGAGGCATATGATCACTATATTTTTCCACCAACTGCACCAACACACCTGCAGCCGTGTCAAAATCTAAAGAAGAACGAAAAGAGTCTGCAAACATTTCTATCGTTCCACCGTTTGTAATTACTGTTACAATCTGATCGTAAAAATGCTCTTTTTCAGGTACCAGGCTTGGCGCTATTAAAAACGGAAAACGCACAACCTGATACCCATATGCATTCACCATCGCTTCTGCAGCTGTCTTTTGCCTGCCGTATCTATTCACAGGCTTTAAACTGTCTGTTTCTTTAAAATGATATGAAACATCCCCATTCCCATATACACTGTCTGTAGACGGGTAAAAAAAGCATCGGACATTTTCTATGACATTTAAAAAATATGCTAAAGCAGTAATATTGATTTGCCATGCCACTTTCGGATGCTTTTCCACCTGATCCGGATGATGGTACGCTGCCAGAAATATGACATTCAAAGGCTCTCCGACTGCATGGACACGCCTGGCCAGCATATCGGTTTCTTTCCTATTTGAAATATCACAAGAGATCCATGTGACTCTTTCTGTGTCACACAGCCCTTTGGTATTTCTCGCAACAGCAGTTACCTTTTCTTTTGTTGTTTCCAGTACTTTTTTCATGACATATGAGCCTAAAAATCCATTTGCCCCTACAATCAGGTACATGTTTTTCTTCCTTTCTTTCACAAATGCAACATATCTTTTTATATTTATTCGGTAAACGGGCAGCTATTAGATCAACAGGTTTTCTTACATATTTAAAAATTGTTCCAGAATCTTATGATATCTCTTTTCGATCTGTTTCCCTTTTTTTGTACTTAAATCTGCTTTCAAAAATCTTTTAAAAGCAAGCCTCAACTTCACCCAGTGCTTTACTGGAAGATATGCAAGCATTTCATTTACTTCTCTCCTGTTTATCTTGGATGTGCTCGCTACACTTAAAGTTTCCACCATCTCCTCATGGACGAGATCCCGGATAAACCGTATTTGGAACGGTACCTCTAATATTTGGCATTGTTTGTCTTTTCTGTCTAATTTTGTTACATATGTCATACGTCTAGAAAAAGCAAATTTCTGCCTTTTCTTGATTTTGTAAAGCGCTAAAAGTGCATAATGTTCATAGCCGTCTAAACAGGAAAACATATATGCAGGAATTAAATTTTTTGCCTTTTCGGAAAACAGCACCTGTCCGGGTGTAGGAATCCAGTCCGGCCACTGCATATGATAAACCGTATTTTTCGTAATCGGCTTAAATCCATCTACACGCCTTAATCCGTCGCTATGCAGCGCAAGTCTCCCAGAATAGGCAGCAACAGTATGTTCTTCCTCTATTGTACGTACAAGTGTCGTCACATGATCGTAAAACCATACTTCATCCGCTACAGCATTCATCAAGTACTTTCCATCGGTCAGTTCCCACAAACGATGAATACATTCTCCAACTGTCATCTTCTGCGAGCCTTTTTCATCAAATATTTCCATCGGGTAAACTTGTGCCCTTGCTGTGATACCTGCAAGAAAGCGGATAATATCTCCACAAATCGTATGGTCACAAGCCACGCTTAACGAAATATTTCGATAATACTGATTTTCCACATTGCTCACAACTTGCCTTAACCATTGAAATGCCTGCTTCTTTTGTATAGTGGTGACCACGTATGTAACAAGCACTCTTTGCGTATCGTCTTTTGCAAATAAATCTTTTATAATGCTTTCAAACCGACTGGCATGACGGTTTACGATTTGATATAATTGCTTATCAAGAGCAAAATATTTTCTAAATATTTTCTGTGCCCTTCTTGCCAGTACCAGCGCTTCTTCTTTATGCTTTACAATCCAATTGTACTTTTCCATAATCTGTCGGAAGGTATCTTTTGGATCATTCTTATTATAATGAATAAAAAGCGCTGCATCTTGAAACCATTTACGCATAAAAGATCGGAAGAGCGTCGTGTAGGGAAAGAGTGTGACCTGAAGTGGTGG
>CANDJR010000068.1 GCA_947385105.1 uncultured Eubacterium sp. | reverse complement strand
CACTGAATTGTCACGCAATCACTACGAAAGTAGGATATCAGTGGGAGTTTTTGGATACATTTATAAAGCCTTTTTTGGCAGCAGCTGCAATGGGAATCGAGATCTATGCCGTGTACCATGTTGTCCAGCCAAGAATCAGCAATATTTATGTGTCATCTATGATAGCCATTGTACCGGCTGTTATCATTTATGCAGTCGTTATTTTACAAATTGGGTGCTTTAGTGAAGATGAACTGGAGGCACTTCCAGGCGGAAGTAAATTACTTAGATTTTTGCCTTAAGCTGAGAGCATGCAAATGATGCTACAGTTGTCTTATGAATAAAAGCCTGTATATTACAGATACTACAACAGCACAAAGTAAAATCTGTAAATGGAGGAATTTTTCATATGAAAGCAACAGGAATAGTTAGACGGATAGATGATTTAGGGCGTGTTGTAATCCCAAAGGAAATCAGAAGGACGTTACGGATCAGAGAAGGTGATCCACTTGAGATTTTTACAGACCGTGAAGGTGAAATAATCCTCAAAAAATATTCGCCAATTGGAGAATTAAGCGAATTTGCAGGCCAATATGCAGAGTCATTGGCGCAGACCACAGGTATGCTGGTGTGCATTACAGATCGGGATCATGTCATTGCAGCCTCTGGAAATGGGAAAAAGGACTTTGAAGGAAAACCGATCAGCCACCAGCTAGAGTGCATTATTGAAGATAGAAACAGTATGGTAGCGAGCAAAGAGGAAAGTGAATTTGTGAAAGTCACGCTAGATGATAATGGTGAATTTGCTTCCCAGGCTATTAGTACGATCATTTGCGAAGGAGATGCCATTGGCTCTGTTATTTTATATAATCGAGACGAAAAAACAAAGATAGGAGAAACTGAAAGCAAGCTTGCAATGACAGCAGCGGGCTTTTTGGGCAGGCAGATGGAGCAATGACTCCGATAACAGTAAACACTCCTGCCAGGTAATCTTACATCAGGGCATGTTTGAAAAGCTTTCCTGTAATTTTTCAAACATGCCCTGATGATTGTATTTGATACAGCAGTATATTTTTGAATTAATAATCCTCGTAGTCAGCTTCGATCTCTGTAATATGCGCATTTTCAACTAAAAAACGCAATGTTTTGTCTTCCAGTAATTGGCGGCGTATTTCATCCTCGCTGTAATCTTTGAGAAACTCTTTTTCAGAATCGTATTCTTCCTGCTCCATATAATAGGCGATTCCTTGCTTGTATTCATCATCCGTCAGCTCAAAACCTTCGCTTTTTTGAATCGCATGGATGACAAGTGTGCGGGAAAGCAGATCCATTGCTTCTTGCTCTAAATCATCTTCTGTCAGTTCAAAGGACTCATAAATAGAATCTAAATCTGTCCCAAACATCTGTGCATAATCAGCATACGAAGCCTCTACGTCTGTATAAGCATCTTCATATTCTCCTTTTGTATACTGTAAGATACGAGAAGCATCAATAACCTGCTGGAGTAAGGATTCTTGAAGTTCACTCTCACTCTCTAATGCATAGTCTTTTTCAAGATTGTTTCTAAGAGCTTTGATATACTCATCATAAGTGTTGTAATCAAAATTTGATTTTATAAATTCATCAGTTGTGTCAGGCAAAACAATTTCCTGGACTTCTTTTACACGAATATCATAATCCACGGTATTACCTGCAAAATCCATATCAGAGTAATCTTCATCATACTGCAAAGAAAATACCAGCTCATCACCAGCTGAAACACCTGTCAGTTTTTGATCAAAGGAAACGCCATATTCGTGATCTCCTAAAATAAAACTATAGTCGTTATCCTTATCATACGTTTCACCCTCAATCTTGGCAGTATAATCAATGCAGACAATATCGCCATCTTTGGACGCACGCGTGACAGTCTTATAGTCAGTGAAATCAGACAAATCTTCCCGCAGTGCGCGGTTTAACGCCTCATCTGTCACAATATAATTTTTCTTAGCAGCCTCAAGCCCGGTGTATGCTGCTAAAGAGACAGTATCATCGTTATAAACTGCATTGGCAAGCTTTTCATTTCCTGTAGAGATGATCTTGTAGCGGCCGCAGCCAGACAGTGAAACTATTGTGCAGACAGTAACGAACAATATTGTTATGTTGCGTTTTAACATATTTCCTCCTTCATGTGATATCAGTTTATAAAACAAGCAAATGTGGTGCTCATTTATCATATCATATTTTAGGAAGAAAGATGTGTACAAAGTTTGAAAAATTACAATCTTTAGAAATGATGCTGAATCCAAAACTGATCCGCCAAAAGCAGCCAATTTGCGCGAAACAGGCGCATGATCTGCCAGTATCCCATGCCGCGTAAATCGTATTCTTTTACAAGATCAAATTTTGCCTGCATACTGCGTACATCTTCAAACCAAACTTCATGTTCTTTTCCGTCTTTTTGATAATGGAAGAATGGAGACTGCGCAATTTCGTCAAATTGAATTTCTGCATCGTTTTCAACTGCAATTTGAACAGCCTGCACATTGCCAATAGAACGCGCACGGGATTCGCCCTGCTTAAATGGCAGCGTCCAATCATAACCATAATTTGGAATGCCCAGTGAAATTTTTTCATGAGGAATTCTAGTAATTGCATATTCCACAACTTTGCGTACATTTTCAATTGGTGCGACTGCCATAGGCGGGCCGTAAGTATAACCCCATTCATAAGTCATAAGTAAGACGCTGTCAGCTGCTTCGCCTAACAAACGGTAGTCTTTACCTTCATATAAGGTACCCCGCTGATTGTCAGAAGTTTTTGGCGCCAGTGCAACAGATACCGGATATCCGATAGCATTGATAGCTGTGCGTACATTAGAGACAAATTGTGCAAACGCTTCGCGATCATTTGCAAGGATATACTCAAAATCAATATCCACACCACGAAAGCCTTTTTGCAATACCATAGCTGTCAGTTGTTCAATTAAGTTTGCCTGTGCCTCCATGTTATTTACAAGCTGGCTTATCAGGTAATTATTAAAATTTCCGTCCGGGCCAAAAGGCGTAACGGTTAAAATAGGCGCGGTCTGGTTTGCAATTGCAAGCTCAATCATAAAAGTGTCATCTGTGTTTGGAGGTATGAGATCGCCTTCTGTCGTAAATCCGTAAGAGAATACGTTCAATTTGCTTAAATAAGGCAATGTTTGACTAAGCGTATCTTCACGGATGTAAGGGTAAGCATACCCGCCGGATTCCACAGCCATTTTTATTTGAGGGCTTTCTCCTTTTGACAATAAAAGCGCCTGCCCGACCGCCAGCGCGTAGGGGTATTCCAATTGATTGTTAAAAATAATTGTATCCACAGGGACACCCTGTTTTGATGCAATGGTATCCACCGTATCATTTGGTTCTACAATATAGATTTCCATAAGCAACCATTTTTCGTATTTTATGATATCTTATGATGAAATCAATTAGATGGTGATTAGGAGTACAATAGTAATAAAAAGTTTTGACAAAATGATCGAGAATCGCTAAAATATGAATTAGCAGATTCAGGATTCGATACAAAAAAGAAAGAGAAAGGAAAAGATAAAAATGGTAAAACATGTTATTTTATGGAAACTTCATGATCACTATTCACAAGAAAAAAAGGAAGAAATTAAAATAGGAATTAAAAATGGATTGGAGAGCTTGAAGGGGAAAATACCAGGGTTAGTAGATATTCATGTATTGATACATGGTATGGAAACTTCCAATGCAGATGCAATGCTTGAAGTGTTGTTTACGGATGAAAGTTCACTGAAAGGTTATGGCATTCATCCAGAACATGTAAAAATAGCAGACACCTTTGTACGTCCGCATACACAGACAAGGCTCTGCCTTGACTTTGAAGAACCGGACGCAAGCTAGATGGACGCTGTACAAGTACGGCAGGTATCACAAAATGAGACAGTGATTACCTATACGCTTATCAGAAAAAATGTAAAAAATATTAATCTCTCTGTAAAGGCTGACGAAAGTGTTCATGTGTCAGCACATTGGCGTGTGCCAGAGGAATATATTGATGATTTTATTCGTTCCAGAATTCCGTTTATTCTCCAGGCAATAGAAAAATTCAAAAAAAGTAAAAAGAGCGAGGCTCATCCGCAGCTGCAGTTTATCAGCGGAGAGCAAATTCCATTTCTTGGGCAAAAGCTTACGCTGCAAATAGCGCCAGCAGATTACAGATTAATACCAAAGTGGATCGCGCAATCACAAACTGGCGATATCCAGTATTTTTCTAAAAATAAGTATGGAGAAGCAGTATTTTGCCAGGATGGACGGCTACATCTGCACACGACTAAGATGGATGATACGTTACAAAAGCAGCATCTGTATGAAGCATGGCAAAAAATCCAGGCAGGTATGCTATGCACCCAGATTAGCAAACAATATTATCCTGTTTTTCAAACGCTGGGCGTTGCTTATCCAACAATAAAAATTCGAAAAATGACCTCACGGTGGGGCTCGTGCATTCCACAAAAACAAAAGATTACATTTAACAGCCTGTTAATTGAAAAACCTGTTGCAAGCATCGAATATGTAGTAGTGCATGAATTTTCACATTTTATTCATCCGGATCATTCCAAAGCATTCCATCATTTTGTAGAACAGATCCTTCCGGACTGGCGTGAACGAAAAGCGCGTCTCTAGGTTATGCAAAAAGTCAGTGTAGCACAATTCATGCAAAACACAAAATGCGAACCAAGGCAATATGAGAAACAGAAAGGGAGGACAGGGAATGGGAAAGGAAAAAAATGCGAAAAAAGCAATGAATATTAGCCGGAAATCAAACAGGCATAAAACAAGAAGACTTAGCATTCGGGCAAAGGTGTTAGGGCCAACAGCGGCGATGGTAGCAATTATTTGTGTTTTCATGGCCGTGCTGTTTAAGTCGCGTATGGAAAGAGACATGGTTTTGTCAGGTGCATCAATGGCAGAATATATCGGGAATATGGCAGAAAGCAGCATGAACGGCAACTTGATTCGTAAACTAGCGCCAGGAAGGGAAGACTCCTCAGCATATATCGCACTGACAAATTCGATGACTGCGGCGAAAGAAGGTTCAGCTGTGAAATATATGTATACACTTTATACAGACGGAACAAAGGTTTATTATGGTGTTGACTTAGATCCGACGAACAAGCAGCCGATCGGAGCAGAATTTAAAAAATCGTATGAAACGTTAAAGGCAGTATTTGAAGAAGGCAAGACAGTAAAGGAAGACTTTATTACTTATGTAAAAGGACATGACGCGACGATATCAGCTTATGTGCCAATTTTTGACAAAGATGAAAATGTAGTAGGAGCAGTTGGCTGCGACTATGAGGCAAATGGAATTGTAGAGGCAGTAAACGAGACAATGCGTAGTGTCGTTTTCATCGGCATTCTTTGTTTTCTTGCAGCGGTGTTGTTTTTTGGATTTGTAATTAGCCGGATAACTAAAAATTTGTGGAGCGTGGATGACAGGATTTATGAGATTGTAAACAGTAATGGAGATTTAACAAAGACAATCCAAATAAAGACAGGGGATGAAATTGAATGCATTGCCTCACATGTGAATGAACTGCTTGTCTACATGCGTCAAATTATGGCAAGTATTTTAGATAATTCGGATAAATTAAATGATTCCTCAGTGAATGTAGCGTCCAGGCTAAAAAGCACACAGGAGAACGTAACAAAAGTAACAAATACAATGGAACAGATGACGACAACGATGCAGGAAACAACAGCATCCATTAACCAGATTGATGAATCGATTCATGAAGTCTATGAATTTATTGAACAAATTAATTCCTGTGCGCAGGACGGAGGTACCTTATCAAACGAAATTCAAGAAAGTGCACAAAAACTTCAAACGAATGCCGTAACAGAGCAGCAGACAGCAAAACAGCGTACACGTGACATATCTGAAACGGTATATCGTAAAATTGAGGAATCAAAAGAAGTAGAAAAAATAGCGGAATTGACGGCAAACATCATTACGATTACAGATCAAACAAATTTGCTGGCACTAAATGCCAGTATTGAAGCAGCGCGGGCAGGAGAAGTTGGGAAAGGATTCGCAGTAGTGGCAGACGAAATTGGTAAGCTGGCGGATGATTCGGCATCAGCTGCAGAGCAAATTAAGAACGTCAGCGCAAGCGTTATCAAAGCGGTCAATGCATTGGCAAAAGAAGCGGCAAAGATGATCGCGTTTGTAGAAACAACAGCATTAAAAGGTTATTCTGATTTGGTGACAACAAGTGAAGAATATTCACAAGATGCAAAAAAGATCAATGATATGATGCAGGAATTTCACGGGCAGGCCCGACAGCTGCAGGCAAATATGGACCAAATCCGCCAGGTAATGAACATGGTAAACAAATCAGTAGAAGCAAGTGCTGATGGTGTTAACCATATTTCAGAGATGTCCATAAATATTTCAGAAAATGTCAGCGACATAGAGGGCGAGGCGGACATTAATATGGGTATTTCCAATGTGCTGCATGAACAGGTCAATAAATTCCGGATCCGCTAACTTTCAGAAAGTAAAACAGAAAAAAGCAAAACAAGAGATAGAAAAGAACGGGGCAGAAACAAGCAAGGAATGAAGTAAGAACAAGCAAACAGGCATGGAAATCAAGATGCTGCGAAAATCAAGCTAAAATAAACTGAGAATGGAGTATAAGACGTGTTAGATATCAAACAGTTACCACGCAGAGAAGAAAGTAAGGAAGAAGATACTTGGCGCTTAGAAGACCTCTATGAAACTGACGTGGATTGGGAACAGGAATATGATCAGCTGGAATCTTTAATCGTGGAACTAAAACAGTACGAGTCTATTGTAGGAGCAAAGGCAGAGCATATGTATGATTATCTGCTTTTGGCACAAAAAGCGGATCTTTTGTTAGATAGGCTGATTGTCTACGCTAATCAGCGGCTTCATCAGGATATGGGCAATGGATGTTATCAAGGTTATGTCAGCAAGGCACAGGCAATTGCTGCCAGGCTGCAAGCAGCAGAAGCTTTTTTTGAACCAGCTTTATTAAGCATCCCAAATACGCAACTAGAAACTTATTTGACAGAACACAAGCCATTAGCTTCTTATCGGATTCTAATACAAAATATTTTGCGTAAAAAGGATCATACATTAGGCGCAGCAGAAGAAGCACTGCTTGCGCAAAGCCAGGAAATGGCATCAGCAGCAGAGGATATATTTTTACTGTTTCATAATGCAGATTTAAAATTTGGCACAATAACTGGCGAAGACGGCAAAACAGCAGAATTAACACACGGAAATTACATCTGCTTTATGCAAAGCAAAGACCGCTCAGTAAGAAAAGAAGCCTTTGAGACATTGTACCAATCCTATGATAAATATCGAAATACGCTTGCAGCATCTTTTTTGGCAAATATCAAAAAAGCTGCCTTTTATGCAAAAGCGCGAAAGTATTCGTCTGCACTTGCAGCATCTTTAGACAATAGTCAAATACCAGTCTGTGTATATGAAAATCTAATTAATACTGTGCGCAGTTATCTGCCGTTTATGTATCGGTATGTAGAGGTACGCAAAAAAATGCTGGCCGTAGAAAAGCTGCATATGTATGATGTGTATGCACCGCTTGTCAAAGACAATGAGTCGAAGTTCACATTTGAGGAGGCAAAGCGTCTTGTGAAGGCAGGGCTTGCACCACTTGGAGAAGACTACTTAGCACATTTGCAGGAAGGGTTTGACCATCGCTGGATTGATAAATATGAAAATCAGGGAAAACGAAGCGGAGCTTATTCATGGGGAGCATACGGAACACATCCATATGTGTTAATGAATTATCAAGGAAACTTAAATGATGTATTTACGCTGGCGCATGAAATGGGCCATGCGCTTCATACTTGGTATTCGAACCATAACCAGCCATATGTGTATGCCAGCTACCGGATCTTTGTTGCAGAAGTCGCTTCTACCTGCAACGAATCGCTGTTAATGCATGATATGTTAAAAAAGAGCAGCAGCCAACAGGAAAAGGCTTACCTATTAAACCATTTTATCGATCAGTTTAAGGGAACACTATTTCGCCAGACAATGTTTGCTGAATTTGAAAAAAACGTTCATGAGATGTATGCGCAGGGGCAGCCGCTTACAGCGGAAACATTGAGTGACCTGTATTTAGAACTTAACCAGGATTATTTTGGCCCGCAAATGGTATCTGATCCGCAGATTGCTTTAGAATGGGCCAGAATCCCGCATTTTTATCATGAATTTTATGTATATCAATATGCGACTGGATTTTCGGCTGCCATTGCATTATCAAAGCGTATTTTGGAAGAAGGGGAGGCAGCAGTTGCAGATTATATGAAATTTTTAAAAGGCGGATCTTCCCAAGATCCAATTGCATTATTAAAGCTGGCAGGCGTAGATTTATCTATACCAAAACCTATAGAAGAAGCAATGCATTTATTTGGCAGCTTAGTAGAGCAATTAGAAGAATATTGTGAAACAAAGTGACCAAGCAGTAAGTATTTGGTAATATGTCAAAAGTAACAAATAGCAAAAAGAAAGCCTTGACTTTTTATAAAAAGAAAATTATGATATTTGCAGTAAATGGCAGCGATCAAGAATTGGAGGTGACGATTTGAAATTATCAGAGTTAAAAAAGGGCCAAAAATTAACAATTCGGTGTAAACATAAAACGCTTCTTGTAGATATGAAGGCGAAGGTGGCGGATATTAGGGGAGAAGTAGTACTACTGTATTTAATCCGCCATGACAATCAGATCGTTGATTTTTCCAGCCCGCAAGTACACATTATTACCATTTATGAAGATGGCTTGGATATGCCAAAGGCTTGGACAAACTGCAGGATTCAGCGCAGGACAGTAGATGGTAAAGAGTATCACGCACTGGCAGCGCCAAAGACGAGCGTCCGGGTGAACCGCCGCAAAGTGCCAAGAATTGTATTAGATTTGCCGGGGAAGGTGCGTATTACGAATTTACCATCAGGATTAGATATTACAGTGCATGATTTGTGTGTGAATGGAATTGGTTTTCAAAGTCCGGTGAAGATTGAAGAACAAGAACACAGGCATTTGCAGATTGAATTTATGGATGAATCGGAAGATGACGAAGAAATAAAAGTCGAAGCACGGGTTGTTTGGAAAAAAGAGCTAAAGGATGGGGCATTTTATTATGGATGCCGCTTGACACATATGGAAGAAAACCTGGGTTATTATGTAGCTGAGAAGATACGGCAAAATCGCTAGCAGTACGCTTTTTACAAAAATACGATGGTTGCAAATAAGAAAAAAGAAAAGGCGCCAACAATTGTTTGATATTGTTGACGCCTTTTAGACTTCTATGTCCATGGGTTTATACCATGCCTTTCTTTATCATTTAATAACTGTTTAGTTAAAATCTTTTTTGAGGAAAATGGATGTTTCTATTTTATTAAGTTCATCGTCTTCAGTTTAGCCATTCGGTATCCATTTCTGTTTTCCTTGAATATGTTTGATCTGAATCCATATATGAATGTACTCGACTGAATTTCTGACCACTTTATATTGTAAAATATTCACGGTCTCTTTTGCATATCATGTAACTAATCTGAAAACGGTTGTAGTGTGTAAATCATGCATTGGAATTTACCCCGCTTTCTTAAATTTTATTTCATTGTATACGTATCATTTTCTACGATTACTAAAAAATTAATTTCCCATTGGACTGATCCTCAACTCTCACTAGAATTTTGGTTTTTTTGGATAAGATTTATCTTCCCATTGGACTTTTCCTCACTTTTCGCTGGATTTAAAAGTTCGTATCATTCAACTTTGAATAAAAATCATCTTCCCATTGGAATGTCCCTCAACCTTCATGATAATTTACAATTTGTAGTTAGTAAAATGAATGTCCCATTGGATAATACCTCTGCTTTCTACAGATTTATATTCAATCTTGAATAAAAATGAATGTCCCATTGGAGTATCCCTCCGCTTTCGTTTGATTTCATCTTCTGCTTTGGATAAAAATTAGTAGCCCATTGGAATGTCCCTCCGTTTTGTTTGATTTCATCTTCTGCGTTAGATAAAAATTAATAGCCTATTGGAATGTCCCTCCATTTTTGTTTGTTGTAGCTTTTTTGTAGGGCTGTAACTTAACGTTTCATTGGACTGTCCCTCTGCTTTCTTAAAATTTTAAATTTTTGTGAATGACTGGTTCTCCTGAAAGTAATCTCTATGTATGAAATAGAATGTCATGAACCAAATTCACAAGAGTTTAAATTTCATGATTGGATAAGCAATTAATATACTACCTCCATTGGACTGTTCCTCGCTTTCGTTAGACTTTCCAGCTATCCGTCGAGTTCGAATCGGATTTAAAATTCAGTGTTCATTGGACTATTCTCCATTTCCATTTTTTAGTACTTTGGTTTGTAAATTAGAGAATCATTGGATTGTACCTCTTTCTTAGTTTATACGGTAGTTCTTTCGTAATCTGGTGGAATCGCCTCACTTTCTCGAAGATGTATTCTTTTTTCAATATTATATACCTATTCGGTCATCCATTCATTAATATCCTGATGGAACCGATGAACTTTGTCCAACAAGGTATAAGATTGTGTTTCTTTTAATAGAAATATTGAATTTTAATACTGCTTCGTTTGTTTTTGTTGAAATTATAATATCAAACAAAAATAGATTTGTCAACAATAATTTTGAAAAAAAATAGAAAATATTTATTAATTCAGAACATAGATAAAAATACACTGTAGAATCTGATAATTCAAGCAACATAGAAATTCATTATAACGCTATGATGTTACTGTGAGAACCAAAAGTGTGAACAGTAATGTTATCATCCTGTTAACAAAATATTCATGGGATTATGTATTGTATCAAAATCAAAGACATGTTATAATAAAAAAAATTTTGTTATGAATGATAACTAATAATAAGAGAATACTTAAGTGTAGTGACCGTTTGGTGATCAGACAGGATACCAGTGTACGGACGCTTTTATTATGTTGTGCGCCGTACACCAGAACGATAGGAGATGTATATGGGAGCATTTGAAAAAATATTTGGTACTCATAGTGAGCGCGAGTTAAAAAGAATTAAACCGCTTGTAGATAAAATTGAAGCTTTGCGGCCTACCATGATGGAAATGTCCGATGAGCAATTAAGAGAAAAAACATCGGAATTTAAAAAGCGCCTGGAAAGCGGCGAAACTTTGGATGACATTTTGGTAGAGGCATTTGCAGTAGTCCGGGAAGCTTCCAGGCGAGTGCTTGGTATGGAACCGTATCGTGTACAGTTAATAGGCGGGATTATTTTGCATCAGGGGCGTATTGCTGAGATGAAGACAGGAGAAGGCAAGACGCTGGTAGCGACAATGCCGTCTTATTTGAATGCACTGGAAGGCAAAGGTGTTCATGTAGTAACAGTCAATGATTACCTGGCGCAGCGTGATGCAACTGAAATGGGGCAGGTTCATGAATTTTTAGGTTTAAAGGTAGGCTGTATTTTAAATGCTATGGAAAATGATGAACGGCGTGATGCATATGCCTGTGATATTACTTATGTCACAAACAATGAGCTTGGTTTTGATTACCTAAGGGATAATATGGTAATTTATAAAGAACAGCTTGTTCAAAGAGGGCTGTATTATGCGATTGTCGATGAAGTAGATTCTATTTTGATCGACGAAGCACGTACACCGCTGATTATTTCTGGCCAAAGCGGAAAATCTACAAAGCTTTATGAAGCATGCGATATTCTGGCAAAACAGATGGTACGCGGCAAAGGCAATGGAGAATTTACAAAAATGGACGCCATTATGGGTGTTGAAATAGAAGAAGATGGCGACTTTATTGTCAATGAAAAGGATAAAGTTGTGAATTTGACAGCAGACGGTGTCAAAAAGGTAGAGCAGTTCTTTAAAATCGAAAATTTGGCGGACGCAGAGAATTTAGAGATCCAGCATAATATTATTCTGGCTTTGCGTGCACATAACCTGATGTTTCGCGATAAAGATTATGTCGTTAAAGACGATGAAGTATTGATTGTCGACGAATTTACAGGACGTATTATGCCAGGCAGACGTTATTCTGACGGTCTGCATCAGGCGATTGAAGCAAAAGAACATGTGAAGGTAAAGCGTGAGAGCAGGACATTAGCTACGATCACGTTCCAGAACTTTTTCAATAAATTCGAAAAGAAAGCCGGCATGACTGGTACTGCGTTAACAGAAGAACAGGAATTTCGTGATATTTATGGAATGGATGTTATTGAAATACCTACAAATGAACCAGTTATACGAATCGATCATCAGGACGCTGTCTTTAAGACACAGAAAGAAAAGTTCCGGGCAGTTTGTGATGATGTAGAAGCATGTCATGAAAAAGGGCAGCCGGTATTGGTAGGTACAGTTACGATTGAGACGTCAGAATTGCTTGATCAGATGTTAAGCCGCAGAGGAATTAAGCATCAGGTATTGAATGCGAAGTTTCATGAGCTGGAGGCAGAAATTGTCAGCCATGCAGGTGAGCAAGGCACAGTTACAATTGCAACAAACATGGCTGGTCGTGGTACAGACATTAAGTTGGACGATGAAGCAAGGGCAGCAGGTGGCCTAAAAATTATTGGTACAGAACGCCATGAGTCCAGACGTATTGATAATCAGCTGCGCGGACGTTCCGGACGTCAGGGAGATCCGGGTGAGTCAAAATTTTATATTTCCTTAGAGGATGATTTAATGCGTCTGTTTGGTTCAGAGAAGCTTATGGATGTCTTCAGCGCAATGGGAGTCCCGGAAGGGGAAGAAATACAGCATAAGATGCTGACCAATGCAATTGAAAAAGCACAGAAAAAGATTGAAGGAAATAACTTTGGTATTCGTAAAAACCTGTTGGAATATGACCAGGTTATGAATGATCAGAGGGAAATTGTATACGAAGAACGTATGAAGGTTCTCAATGGGGAAAGCATGCGGGATTCTATTTATAAAATGATTGTGGACTTTGTAGAAGCAACGGTAGATACCTGTTTATCGGATGATGTAGAAAGAGAAGAATGGGATTTGAATGAATTAAACCAGCTTCTTGTTCCAGTAATACCGCTAGAGCCGTTAACAGAAGAAAGTATCGCGGATTGTAAAAATGCAAATGAAGTGAAGCATAAGCTGAAAGAGCAGGCAGTAAAGCTCTACGAGGAAAAAGAAGCAGAATTCCCAGAACCAGAAGCAATCCGTGAGCTGGAACGTGTGATTTTACTGAAAGTCATTGACCGTAAATGGATGGCGCATTTAGATGATATGGATCAGCTGCGTCAGGGAATTGGTTTACAGGCTTATGGACAAAGAGATCCATTGGTAGAGTATAAGCTGATGGGATTTGAAATGTTTGACGGAATGACACAGAACATGCGTGAGGATACGCTACGCTTGCTGTACCATGTTAGAATTGAAGAAAAAGTAGAACGCGAAGAAGTAGCAAAGGTAACAGGTACAAACAAAGATGATTCCGCAGAAAAGAAACCAAAAACCAGAGAAGTTAAGAAAGTATATCCGAACGATCCATGTCCATGCGGCAGCGGCAAAAAATATAAACACTGCTGTATGAATAAGATTGTTTAAACAAAATCTTTTTGTTTTAGCTGATTAAGAAAGCGTTCCTGAAAATGCATTCCTGTAAGACACCAGATGGCGAAAGCTTTGCAGAAATTCCAACACAAGCTGTAGCATACATCTTATGGAAAGCATGATCAGGTACGCTTTTTACATATCAGGAAGAAAGAACGACAAAAGATATTATCATGGACACGACAAAATCTTATAATTAAAGGGAACAATAAAATCTTACAATAAAAAAGAACAATAAAATCTTACAATAAAAAATGATACAAAATTAGGCGGGGAGAAAAATGAAAAGATTAAACAGGCGCATAGTGGTATTGGGGATGCTGCTGTTACTGTTATGTTATCCAATACCAGTGCAGGCAGCAGCATTGAGTTTGCAGGAAATTTGTCAGGAATTTGAAGAAGCGATTCAAAACGGCGAAAATCAGGCAGTATTTACAGCAAATTCTGCTTATACACTAGATCAGATATTAAAGCAGCTGGAAAAAGCAGCTGAGGCACAGCAGCTGCTATACACAGGAGATTATACGTGTCAAAAACAGATATTTGGCGATCAGACGCATTATACGATTGGATTTACAGAGGATTCGTTTGTTAAAGTAAAGCGCTTAGACAGCGAAAAAGCAGCCGTGAAGGCAGCATTAAAGGCGTTAAAAAACAGTGATTATACGACAAGGTTCTACAGCGATAGTTCTTATTATTCCGTTTTTTTGCTGATGCTTCAGCAGCATCCAGAATATAATTATAATACAATGGTCTGGAAAAACGACAATGGTACCTATGGATATCATAGAAGCCGGGAATTGACAGATACAGAACAGGATCAGATGATGCGCCGTGCAGAAAAGAAAGCAGCTGCTATTGTGAAAAAGCAGCTGAACCATTCTATGACGGATTTGCAAAAGCTGAAAGTGCTTCACAATTATTTGCTCAAAAACTGTAAATATAACTATAATCTGGAAGAAATAGACGGGTATGAGGATGAATTAACAGCTTATGGTACACTGTGCAAGAAAAAAGCTGTTTGTCAGGGGTATACGGCGGCATTTAATTTACTTGCGCAAAAGGCTGGCATTTACTCAATTGCGGTTTGCGGGAAAGTCAGCACAGGCAGTCATACTTGGAATTATGTAAAGGTCGGCCGTCAGTATTTGCATATAGATTGTACTTGGGATAAGACACTGCAAACAGGGGCAAAGCTGCGATATGATTATTTTGCGATATCAGGAGAACTCATTGCGCAGAATCATACATGGAATGAGAAAAAATTTACGCCAGATCATGTAGCTTACTGCAAATATTTGTACTAGAGCGTGTTGGAAAATTCTTTCCCGCCATTGGCACGCCCCACTTTGCGGTATCTTTGGGTCAAATTCAGGTTACATAGCCCACTATGCGC
>CANDJR010000067.1 GCA_947385105.1 uncultured Eubacterium sp. | reverse complement strand
ATAGGCAAAGCGCACGAAAAAAGAAAGAAAGCGAAATAGTTCATGCCAGGGAATGGAGCAGGCATAGGCAAAGCGCACGAAAAAAGAAAGAAAGCGAAATAGTTCATGCCAGGGAATGAAGCAGGTGCATGGCTGCAAGTGGAAAAAGATTATGGGTAAGAAAGACAAGGTAACAATCGCATATCTGCGGGAAGTAGGATTTCGAGAGCAAATGGCAGGCATTGTAGAGCCATATCTAAAAAAATACAAAAGGAGCGGCATGTTTTTGGGATATGACAAAACACCGCTTCATTATCGCATTTATGTACAAAAGCATGCAAGGGGAAACATTGTAATTTCTCATGGGTTCAGCGAATTTGCAGAGAAATATAATGAGATGATTTTTTATTTTTTACAGGCAGGCTATTCTGTATTTTTTGTCGAACATCGCGGGCACGGCAGGTCGCAGCGGAAGATCAAGAACTTAGAAAAGGTATATGTAAAAAGCTTTGAAGAATATGTATGGGATTTACGCGTATTTGTCAAAAAAATTGTGGCATGCTATTCTTGTCAGAAAGAAATGATTTTATTTGCGCATTCTATGGGCGGGGCAATTGGGGCGTTATATTTGGAAAAATATCCAAAAGATTTTCAAAAAGCGATTCTGTCTGCGCCAATGATCCAAATGCGTGTAGGAAACATTCCATATCCGACGTCAATGCGGATTGCAAACATATGCCGTCTGCTTGGCTTTGGAAAAACGTATGCTGCAGGGCAGCATGGATTTGCAGACAGAGCATGCTTTGAAGTAAGCTGCTGCTTATCCGAAGAACGACACTTGTACGCATTTGCAAAACGGCTGGCGAACCGTAAGTGCCAGACGTCGGGCGCTACGTATTCTTGGGTTTGTGCAGCTGCAAAAGCGTCAGAATACGTACAGGAGAACAAAAATATTCAAAAAATAAAAATCCCAGTGCTATTATTTTCCGCTGGAAAAGAGCATATGGTAAATACAGATGAAATATGCAGATTTGCAGCTAAACTACAGGATGCAAGGCTTGTATGGATACTTGGCGCAAAGCATGAGATTTTTAATGCAAGGGAACATGAGCGCCTGCAGTTTTATCAGGAGATATTTAACTTTTTAGGATGTTGATGGAAACACAAAACGAAATCTTGGAAACAATGGGCCTGTTGAGTGGACAATGGGACACACGACTCGAAGGGTAGCGTAAAAAAGATCAAGTGACAGGATAGGAGACGCAGCTATGACAGAAAAAATAAAACTAACAAAATTAGAAAAAGCATGGGTAATGTATGACGTGGGAAACTCAGCATTTACACTGCTGATAGCAACGCTGTTTCCGATTTATTTTGATGCAATTGCACAGCAGGCAGGCATATCATCTGTGGACTATCTTGCTTATTGGGGCTATGCGGCTTCTATTGTTACACTCATTGTAGCTTTATCAGGCCCAGTGCTTGGGACGCTTACTGATTTTAAAGGCCTGAAAAAGCCAATATTTTTTGTTAGCATGCTGATAGGAGTAGTAGGCTGTTCAGCGCTTGGGTTTATTCAATCATGGCTGTTATTTTTAATCGTGTTTGTGATTGCAAAATGCGGTTATTCATCAAGCTTAATTTTTTATGATGCAATGCTGACAGATGTTACAAAGCCAAAAAGGATGGATGAAGTATCTGCAAAAGGCTATGCCTGGGGATATATTGGCAGCTGCATTCCATTTATAGTTGGACTGTGCCTGGTATTGTTTGGCAGCCGGATTGGAATTGGACAGATGACTGCTATGAGCCTTGCCTTTGTTATAGCGGCAGCCTGGTGGATTTGCGTAACGATTCCGTTACTGCTGCAGTATAAGCAAAGACATTATGTCATTGCAGAAAAAAAGATGATCAAAAGCAGTTTTATAAGACTTGCAAGTACACTGAAAAACATGCGAAAGAACAGAGAAGTATTTTTGTTTTTATTGTCTTTTTTTTGCTATATTGACGGTGTTTATACGATTATTGATATGGCGACTGCTTATGGCACAGCACTTGGGCTGGATACTACGGGGCTGCTTTTAGCTTTGCTGCTCACGCAGCTTGTGGCTTTTCCGGCAACGCTTATTTTCGGCAAATTATCAGGCAGGTATGCTGCCAGGTGGCTGATATCCGTCTGTATTATCGCTTATACGATTATTACACTATTTGCATTTACGCTGGATTCCCAGCTGAAATTTTGGATATTGGCAGTATGTGTAGGCATGTTTCAGGGCGGCGTACAGTCATTATCCCGCTCGCACTTTGCAAAGATTATTCCGCCGGAAAAAGCAGGAGAATATTTTGGAATTTTTGATATTTGCGGAAAGGGTGCGTCATTTTTGGGTACATTTTTGGTAAGTATGACGACTCAGCTGACAAACAGCATGAACTATGGCGTAGGTTCCCTGGTCGTTTTATTCATCATAGGATTTATATTGTTTCAAAAGTCATGCCAATATACAAAAGCATAAGGGGGAATTATGAAAATTATTACATTGGTGGAGGATACTTGCGGGAATGAGAATTGTAAGCATGAGCACGGGCTGTCCATTTATATCGAAACCAAAAAGCATAAGCTGCTTGTGGATACTGGCGCAACGGACGCCTTTTTCTATAATGCAAAACAGCTTGGGGTAGATCTGACAAGTGTAGATACTGTCATCCTAAGCCATGGGCATTATGATCATGCGGGCGGCATCATGGCGTTTGCAGAGCTTAACAGCCATGCCGCGATTTATATGCAGCGCACAGCTGCCAACGATTATTATCATGCAGACCGCTACATTGGGATTGATAAAAGAATTGCAGAGCTTACGAATGTCCGCATGCTGGATGGCGATTATCAAATTGATGATGAGCTTTTCCTGTTTACAAATATCACAGGCAGAAAATATTTTGCAAAAAGCAATCTGCTTTTATCTAAGAGGGTAAACAATGAGCAGGTACAAGATCAGTTTGAACATGAACAATGCCTGGTCATTACCCAAGGCAGTGAGCGAACACTCATTTCTGGCTGCGCCCATAATGGGATTTTAAATATATTAGACAGATATCGCGAGCTGTTTGACCAAGATCCGCGTATGGTAATCAGCGGATTTCATATGATGAAAAAAGGGGACTATACACAAGAAGAAATAGATATCATTTGTGAAACTGCAAAAAAGCTTTGCGAAACAGACATCGTATTTTACACTGGGCACTGTACAGGAGACAGGGCAATGAAGCTGATGGAACCGTATTTAAAGGACAAACTGGTACCAATCCATAGCGGTATGCTCTTATACGATCATAACGGCAATCGAATCTAAGCGTTTCTAAGCCTGCAGCACTTGCAAAAACTGCCGCAGGCTATTGAGAAAGCAAGTTTGCCAGCAGCTGCTTTCGGTGATTCATAAACAGCTCAGTAATTTGGTAGCTGTCAGTTTCTTCATAGGCACAAGTATGTATCCTGCCGTTATCAAAGGTCATAATTTCAGCATCCGGTATCCCAAGCAGGATAGGCGAATGGGTAGCAATGATAAACTGGGATGACTGTCTGGCACATTCATAGATTTCCATTAGAAACGTCAGCTGCCTTTGCAAAGACAGGGCAGCTTCTGGCTCGTCCAGCAAATAGAGTCCGTTCGGCTTGAAATTTTTTTGCGCAATCGTAAGAAAACTTTCTCCGTGTGATTTCTCATGCAGCTTTAAGGAATTTGAATATTCCCGCTCCTTGGTAGCGACATTATAAAAGCTTTCCGCCCGCAAAAAATAACCCCATCCTGGTTTTCGGTATCCTTTGGAAAGTGTCATTGCGTCATATAATTCAGAATGGGAATCATAGGTAGAAAAGTTATAATTTTTTGTCCCGCCTTCTGGGTTAAATCCATAGGCAACTGCGATGGCTTCTAACATCGTTGATTTTCCACTGCCATTTTCACCTGTAAAAAATGTAATCGGTTTTGTAAACGACAGGCTGCGGATCCCACAGATAGCGGGGATGTCCCTTAAGTAACTGTCTGCATCGATGCGATCCCAGTGTATTGTAATGTTTTGGATAAATTGCTGGTTCATAAGATCTTTCTCCTAATATCGTTATCCTATCACAAATCTGTCTGTTTTACAATCAAAAATCAAATAAAAATCAAATACTAGGATGGCTTCAGCGATTAGAAAATTACTGTTCACTCCGTTCTCAGTAACATGCAAAAATTCATCTAAAATCGCCTTCGGCAATGGAATTTTTGCACTCCTGAATCATTTTCTTACGGACTTTGCAGTAAATGCAAAGTCCTGTGTGAACAGTAACATTAGAAAATTACTGTTTACACCAGGGTTTTGCATGGGTGCAAAAACTGTAAGAACGCGTATGTTCAGTAACATTTGAAAATAAGCGGATATAAAACAAGTAGGCTGAATACAATAGAGTAAATAAATTGTATGATGCATAGGAGCAGGCAGTGAAAAAATATCGTAAGTTTTTGATTGTATTTCCCGTAATCCTTTTATTGATCGTCTTGGTTGGACGCATAGATAGCAGCAATCGCAAAAACCTTATGTATGACGAAGCTATGGCAAACCGAAGTGGGAGTGTCCGCCCAGATGCAGAAGAAGACGAAGATTTTTCCAGGCGGTCTGGAGAAACCGCGCCGGAACAAAAGCCGGACTCAGAACAAAAACCAGACTTAGAACAAAAACCAGACGCAGAACAAACTGCCCCAGAACAAACGTCAGATCCAGGAGAAATTCCTCCATCTCAGGAGCAGGAGAGGAAAAAAGTTGCACTTACGTTTGATGATGGGCCAGATACAGAATATACGCCGATGCTTTTGGACGGGTTAGCAAAACGCGGTGTGAAAGCAACATTTTTTGTCATAGGTGAGCAGGCGGAGGAAAATCCACAGCTCATAAAACGGATGGCGCAGGAAGGCCATCTGATTGGCAACCATACATACAGTCATGTAGATTTAAAAAATTTGACAGATTCTGCCGCTAAAAAAGAAATAAAAAAGGCAAATGAAGTGATCGAAAAGTACACGGGCGAAGAACCGTGTTTTTTACGTCCGCCGTTTGGCAGCGGGCGCGGCAAAATTGAGCAGGAACTTGAAATGATCCAAGTGCTGTGGACGATTGATACGATGGACTGGGCATGCAAAGACGAGGGGCAAATCTGCAGCACAGTATACCGGGAAATAGAAGAAAACAGCATTATATTAATGCATGATGAGTATCCTTCGACTGTCCGGGCAGCTTTTCGTGTGATTGATGATCTGCAAAAAAAAGGCTATGAATTTGTTACCGTGGATCAGATGATTTGGGATTAATATCTGCTTTGGGATAACCTTCCGCTTACCCGGTTATACTATAATGTCTTAAATGGACATTGGAAAAGGAGTGTAGTATGAAGGATACCCTACAGATACTATTTGGGCTTTTAGGCGGTCTAGCGATCTTTATTTTTGGCATGAATATGATGAGTGAATGCCTGCAAAAGGCGGCTGGGGAGAAAATGAAAAGTATTCTGGCGCTGCTTACAAAAAACCCGGCAATGGGCGTATTGGCAGGCGCGCTGACAACCGCTGTCTTGCAAAGCAGCAGTGCCACGACAGTTATGGCGATTGGCTTTGTCAGTGCCAGGCTTATGGATTTGCCGCAGGCAATTTCCATTATCCTGGGTGCAAATATTGGGACGACGATTACTGCACAAATTATCGCGTTTCAGATCAGTGATTACATTTATCCGATTATTTTTGGAGGATTTGCGGTTTCCTTTGCAGCAAAGGCCGAAAAGGTAAAAAATATTGGGCAGACTGTTTTTGCGTTTGGTCTTTTGTTCCTTGGCATTGAAACAATGGGAGACGTGATGAAGCCATTAGCGTCCAGTGCATTTTTTATAGATATGATTGCACAAGTAGGGCATATTCCGATACTTGGGGTGCTGGCAGGTACGTTTATGACGCTGATTGTCCAAAGCAGTTCAGCGACAATTGCTGTGCTGCAAAATTTTGCTTCGCAGGCAGGCGCAGACGGCGTGACAAGTATGCTGGGATTATCTGGTGCAATACCGATCTTGCTTGGAGATAATATCGGTACGACGATTACTGCATATTTTGCAAGCATTGGCCAGACCAAGGATGCAAAACGGACTGCGCTCGCACATTGCATTTTTAATATCTCTGGCTGCTTTTTATTTTTATGGCTGCTTAGGCCGTTTGCGTCTTTTGTAGCTTATATTTCTCCAGCAGGCCCGCAGACAGCGGTCATTTCCAGGCAAATTGCAAATGCGCATACAGCATTCAATATCATTATGACGTTGCTGTGGACGCCGTTTTTACCTTATCTGGTAAGGATTGTCCAGGCAATCATACCAAATGATACGATACCTGCAAAGCAGTCAGACAAACAGGCGTACTTGGACGCAAAACTTTTGATGCAGCCCGCAGCAGCTTTGCATCTGGCAGAAACAGAGGTGTTCCGATGCGGGGAACTTGCCGGGGGACTGCTGCATAAGCTTTCCAAAGCAGTCAGACAAAACGACAGTCAAAAAAACAGTATCTTCAGAAAAAAGTCAGATGATTTACGAGTGCTTGCTGACCAAATTACAGATTATCTGTCAGATTTGTTTTCCGCAGGCAGTATGGCAGAGGAGCAGTCTCAGGAGGCATCTTTGCTGATGTATTTCATAGCAAATATTAACCGGGTTGTATTTTACAGCCGGGAAATTTTAGAATCGCTTGCTGCCCAGACAAAGAAGCTGAAGTTTTCCAAAGACGCTAAAAAGGAGCTGGAAAAAAGTATTCTTTTTTTAGAAGAAATGTATCGGGATTCGCTGCTTGTAGCAAAGGGTGAAAGGAATAAGGCAGGCAAAGTGGTAAAAAGAAAAGAGGAGATCTTTGATTTAAACGTCCGTTTGCAAAAGGCGCATATGGCGCGGATTGCAAAAGGCAAATGCATAGAAAAACTTCATAAGCCGTATCACAGGATATTATATACTTTAGAACGCATGAGCAACAGCTGTGTGAATCTGGCAGATGCAGCCTTAAAGCGCAGGGAAAGGCACATGTAAACAAGCAGTGTTAGGAACAAAAAAATTAGTTCTAAACAAACAAGCGAGTCATATATATAGTCATGGGACAACTTCAAACAAGTAGCCCATGGCTATTTTTGTTACTGTTCACTCCGTTCTCAGTAACATGCAAAAATTCATCTAAAATTGCCTTCGGCAATGGAATTTTTGCACTCCTGAATCATTTTCTTACGGACTTTGCAGTAACCTATTTTTACATATGACAATCAAAAAAAGCAGGCAAAAAAGAATGGGAAGGGAGGAGATCTATTATCGAAAATATATTAAAAATATTTCCGCTGCCACTGCGGGAAGGACTGCGCGCAGCATGCCAGGCACTTGAAAGTATAGAAGAAATCCGGCTTCGGATTTGCCAGCCCATGACGTTGTATGACGGGCAAAACGAATGGTTTTTTACAAACACGCCTGGCTACTTAACGAAGGATACAAGCAGTGCTTATATTGTCAGTACGCAGGATATTAGCGATATGCTGGTGTTTATCAGCCGCTATTCGCTGTTTGCATTTGAAGAAGAAGTGCGCAATGGGTTTATTACGCTGGCAGGAGGCCACCGGGTAGGACTGAGCGGACAGGCAGTATTTCATGAAGGGCAGATGCAGACACTGCGCCATATATCGTATATGAATATCCGCATTAGTCATGAAAAAAAAGGATGTGCCAGGCATTTGCTGCCATATTTATACAAAGACTTGCAGCAAAGGCAGTCCGGCATTTATAATACCCTCTTAATCTCTCCGCCGGGCAAGGGGAAGACAACACTGCTGCGTGATCTGATCCGGCTGCTTTCAAATGGGACGGACAGACAGGCAGGCTTAAAAATCAGTGTTGTAGATGAGCGATCAGAGATTGCGGGATGCTATCAGGGTGTACCGCAAAATGACGTGGGGATGCGTACAGACATCTTGGACGGCTGTCCAAAATCGAGTGGTATGATGCTGTTAATACGTACGATGTCTCCACAAGTAGTAGCTGTGGATGAGCTAGGTTCCAAAGAGGATGTACAGGCAGTAGCATACGCGATTCACTGCGGATGCAGCATACTGGGATCTGTCCATGCATCGGATTTTGCAGAGCTTAAGCAAAAGCCGGTATTGCGGGAGTTTCTGGAGCAGGGATATTTTGAGCGTTATTTAGTGATTAGCCAGCAGGAAAACAAACAGCGCTGCTATCATATGTATAATGCCAAACAGGAGCTGATATGTTAAAGCTCGCAGGCTCTGTCTGCATTTTGCTTGCATCAGGCGGTATGGCATATACTTATATTTGCAGCCTGCGTAAGGAGCTGCATCAGACAGAGCAGCTGCTTGAACTGCTGACAGTGATGGAAGGCGAGCTTATGTACCACAGATGTCCGCTGCCGGAGCTGCTTGTGCAGTTATCCTCCCATATGCCAAATCCGTACTGTGCACTGTTAAAGCAGGGCAGCGTGAGGATGGAAGATAACAGGGAGGCAGACATTCCGGTCTTATGGAAAGAAGTCTGTGGAGAATTTACCGGTCAGCTTGTGCTGTCGCCGCAAGCTTACCAAGTACTGCTGCGGGCAGGGGAAGTGTTTGCTTATCATTCGTTAGACGCTTCGTTGCAGCTTTTGACACTGTGCAAGCAAAAGCTGTCAGATTTGCTGGCACGCAGGTATGCAGAATTTGCAGGAAAGCAAAAGCTTTATTACTGCATTTGTTATATGACAGGATTATTTGCAATCATTTTACTGTTATAAGGCAGGTACAGCAGGACTATTACAGGCGGCAGATTATGCACAAGACGGGAGAGGATATGAGCGTAAATTTAATTTTTAAGATTGCAGCAGTAGGAATTATCGTTACAGTTTTAAGTCAGGTATTAAAGCACAGCGGAAGGGACGAGCATGCGTTTCTGATTAGCCTGGTTGGACTTATGATTGTCTTATTCTGGGTATTGCCGTATATTTACGACTTATTTGAAACGATGCAGTCGCTGTTTGCTCTATAAGGATACATACAGCATAGACAGCGGGAGCTTGCAGAAAACGGGGTGGGGACATGGACATGTTAAAAATAGCAGTACTTGCGATCAGCGGCGTGCTGATGGCAGTCATGCTAAAGCAGGTAAAACCGGAATACAGCGTGTTTATCAGCATGGCAGTGTGCATTTGCATATTCATTTATTTATTGTCAAAGCTGCAGACTGTGCTTGGCTATTTGAGCCAATTGGAAGTATTTGCCCATATGGACGGCGTTTGGCTGGAGACTGTTTTAAAGATGCTTGGGATTACTTATATTACACAGTTTGCCTCAGATCTATGCAAGGATGCAGGATACAGCGCAATAGCCAACCAAATTGAATTATTTGCCAAGATATCAATCCTGTTTTTAAGCTTTCCGGTACTTATGGCACTTGTGCAGACAATCGGGGAGGCATTGTGAAAAAAGTAGGAAAAGTACTGGCAGTTTTGCTTGTTATTTTTATGTGTATCAGTAAGACATGCGTTACGACAGCAAGTATCGGGCAGGTATCTGAAACAACTGACGAAAGTGAAAGGATTGAGGAAGAAACCGCACAATTACATGCGAAACAAGATGAAACAACTGACGAAAGTGAAAGGATTGAGGAAGAAACTGCACAATTACATGCGAAACAAGATGAAACAACTAACGAAAGTGAAAGGATTGAGGAAGAAACCGCTCAATTACTTTCAGAGCTGGGGCTTTCGAAAATAGATGCTTATTTGCAGCAGGAGGATATTGGACAGCTAACCTTTTCAGAGCTTGTCGCGGATTTGCTGAAAAAAGGATTATCGCTTGACTTTTCAGCAATCGGGGAAACCATTTGGGACAGAGTATTAAAAGATTATAAGGAGAACCGCAAGGTGCTCATCCAAATCCTGCTTTTAGCAATTGCATTTTCCATTTTACTGCAAATGACGCCTGCTACGCAAAAGGGTTATATAGCAAATGTTGGATTTTTAGGCGTTTATTTGATTTTAATGCTGTTGCTGCTGCGGTTATTCTTGCTGATGACAGACATTGCACAAAATTATTTGACAAAACTGGTAGATTTTATGCAGATGCTGCAGCCTGTTTTTTGTATGAGTATGGTATTTTCGACAGGAAGTATGAGCGCTGGGGCATATTATGAAATGCTTCTGCTTCTGATTTATCTGGTTGATATAATATTTGCAAAAATATTGCTGCCAGTGGTACAAATTTACATGGTGCTGCAGCTGGTGAATCATATGATGGAAGAAGCACGCTTTGCAAGGATTGCCGGGCTATTGGAAAATAGCGTACATGGGTGCGTGAAAATACTGACTACAGCCATGATGGGTTTAAATATTGTACAAGGATTACTGGCGCCTGGAATCGACGGACTAAAACGGAGCACATTTGCAGGCGCGGTGCGCATTGTGCCTGGATTTGGGCAGATTATGAATTCTACGACAGAAATACTTGCCGGATCTGCAATGCTGATAAAAAATAGTGTGGGCGTGGCAGCAATGCTTATCTTAGTAGCAATCAGCTTTTTGCCCTTAATCAAGTTAGCTGTTTTTACAGTTTTATACCAAGGGTGTGCGGCTTTGCTTGAGCCAGTATCAGACAAACGGATTTGTGCTGCTGCGGCAGCACTTGGCAAGTCAGCGTCGCTTTATTTGAAGCTGATGTTTTATGCGCTGCTGTTGTTTTTTTTAACAATCGCAATTATTTGCACGATTACAACAGTATCGATGGCATTTTAAAATAGGTGCCGGAAAAGGAGCGGGCAATGGATCAAATTTTGGACTGGCTCAAAGACTTTATGGTTATTTATTTAATTTTGACAATTCTAACGCAGCTGGCAGCAACGGGGCAGTATAAAAAATATTTCCATTTTTTTTCAGGCGTCATTTTGCTGCTTGTATTAATCTCCCCAGTGCTAAGCATTTTTGGCAAGGCTGGGGAGTTTGAAAAATTAGTATCGTATGAAGCGTTTTGGGAGCAGCTTGACAGCGCCAGGCAGGATTCCAAAAAACTGGAATTTTTGCAAAACGATCATTATATTCAAAAATACGAAGCTGCGATTGCGCAGGATATCAAACGTCAGGCAGAGGATCAACAGATAGCAGTCCAAGATGTGCGTGTAACTTTGACAGAGGATTATGACATTGGAAAAGTTGTCATACAGCTTGGGATACTACAAGAGGATGCACAAGAAGCGGGAAAAAAGCTGCAGAAATTTGTCATGCATCTATATGATTTGCAAAAAAACCAGGTATTGATTCGTTAGACAACGAACCGGAAAGGGTGTTTGTATGAAACCATTGCATGATTTCTTAAATAAAATGGATAAAACAAAATGGCTGATTCTTGGCTTAAGCGGCATTTTGCTGCTTGTCATCGCCCTGCCTGCGGACAATCTGACCAAAGAAAAAAAAGACGATGCCCTGGGGCAGTCCTTAAACCAAGAAGGACAAACGCAGCAGGTGCAGACGTACGAAAAACAGCTTGCAGAAGAATTAGAGCAGGTGCTGCGCTGTATTGACGGGGCAGGAAAGGTACGGGTTATGATTACCTTTCAGGATAATGGAGAGAGCATTGTAGAAAAGGATATTACAAAATCCGATCAGGCACAAAACAGCTCACAATACCAGGAGTCCACAATATACGAAGAAGCTGATAAAAAAGAGCCTTATATTAGCAGACAAAAACTGCCTGCAGTTGAGGGGATTTTAATTATCGCACAAGGGGGAGGCAATTCTATGGTCAAGCAGGATATTTTAGACGCTGCATTAGCATTGTTTCCAATTGAAGCACACAAGATAAAGATTGTAAAGATGCAGGCAGAGTAAGCAAATAAGAGTAATAAAAGAAGTATTATGAGAATACAATAAATTAGTAAAATACCATGCAGGGAGAAGGACAATGAAAAAAATCTTTAAAAAAAATCAAATCATCATTACTGCACTGGCGCTGATGATTGCTGCGGCAGGATATTTAAGCTATACATACAGCGGCATCGGTGATGATAAGCTTGAACAGGCAAGCGCTGACCTTACAGAAGAAGACTACGACATTGTATCGAAAAATACGCAGGTAGACGCAGACATTTTTGCAGAAGAAATGGATACGCTTACAGATGATAAAAATACAGCATCTGCACAAAGTGATACTGTTAAAAATACAAACGAGGATTCCAAAGAAAACTCGAATGAAAAATCCAATGGAAACTCCAATGAAGATTCCAAAAAACAGTCCAAAGAGGACACAAAAACAGAGGATGATACAATCAAAAATCCTGGTGAAACCGTACTGACCAGCACAAATGTACAAAATGTTAATTTTGCAGTAGAAGCAAAATTAAACCGTGAACAGGTACGTTCGCAGAACAAAGAAGACCTTATGGAGGTTATTAACAGCACAGCCATCTCAGATAAGGAAAAACAGGATGCAGTTGATAAGATGGTAAAACTGACGGATGTTGCACAGCGGGAATCTGATGCAGAAATGTTGTTAGAAGCAAAGGGATTTACGGACGTTGTTGTAAGCATTACAGAGGATGCAGCAGATGTCGTTTTGAATATGGGTGATGTGACAGATGCAAAGCGCGCGCAGATAGAAGACATTGTAAAGCGCAAGACAAAGGTTTCTGCTGAAAATATTGTAATTACACCGATTACAACGAAAGCAGAGTAACAAATGCGACAGCTGAAAACCCGGCTGCCCACATGCTACATGCTGGGCAGCCGGGCAGTTTTTTTGGGATAGTAAGAACACGTATGTTCAGCCGAGTGTGAATGCAGCCCATTGGCGCAGGCAAATTTCTAATGGATTGCATTCCGTTACTGAGAACGGAGTGAACAGTAACGTAACATTTTGTCTGAGAGAAGCCTTGATTTTCTTTCCAATCTGTTCTATGATAGTAAGCATGTAAATTTGGAATGATTGAAAGTTAGTTGGAGGAAAAACATTGTGGCAGATATACGTCAGGAAATAGAAAAAAGAAGGACATTTGCAATTATTTCACACCCGGATGCCGGGAAGACAACCTTAACGGAAAAATTCCTGCTCTATGGAGGAGCTATTAATTTGGCTGGTTCTGTAAAAGGAAAAGCAACAGCAAGGCATGCCGTTTCCGACTGGATGGAGATAGAAAAACAAAGAGGTATTTCTGTAACATCATCGGTACTGCAGTTTAATTACAGCGGTTACTGCATTAATATTTTGGATACGCCAGGGCATCAGGACTTTTCAGAGGATACGTACCGTACGCTGATGGCCGCGGATTCTGCCGTTATGGTAATTGACGGTTCAAAAGGTGTCGAGGCGCAGACGAGAAAACTGTTTAAAGTTTGCGTGATGCGCCATATCCCTATCTTTACGTTTATTAATAAAATGGATCGTGATGCAAATGATACGTTTGAATTGCTGGATGAAATCGAAAAGGAATTGGGTATTGCAACCTGCCCTGTCAATTGGCCGATTGGATCTGGGAAAAATTTTAAAGGGGTATATGATCGGAACACAAAAAAAGTCATGACGTTTTCTGATACGCTGAAAGGAACAAAGGAAGGCAAGGAACAGGAGATAGATCTTACAGATCCTGCCCTTTCAGAAGAAATTGGTGAGGAATTCCACACACAGTTATTAGAGGAAATCGAATTATTGGACGGTGCAAGCGCTGAGTTTGACCAAGCGCAGGTGACAAAAGGGGAACTTTCTCCCGTGTTTTTTGGTTCTGCATTAACAAACTTTGGAGTAGAGACATTTTTGAAGCATTTTTTGCAGATGACATACGCACCGCTCCCTAGAAATTCTGACCAGGGGGAAATCAGCCCGTTTTCAGAAGATTTTTCTGCATTTGTATTTAAAATACAAGCAAATATGAACAAAAACCATCGTGACCGGATTGCTTTTATGCGTATTTGTTCTGGAAAATTTACAGCAGGCATGGAGGTAAAACATATCCAGGGTGCAAAAATGGTAAAATTATCGCAGCCGCAGCAGCTTATGGCACAGGAGCGGAAAATCATTGAAGAAGCTTATGCCGGAGATATTATTGGTGTATTTGATCCAGGCATTTATTCAATAGGCGATACGCTGACTACTGCAAAGGAGGATTTTGCATTTGAAGGGATTCCGACCTTTGCACCTGAGCATTTTGCCAGAGTACGGCAAATAGATACAATGAAGCGCAAGCAATTTGTCAAAGGCGTTACCCAAATTGCACAAGAAGGTGCGATTCAGATTTTTCAGGAGTTTAAAGGCGGCATGGAAGAAATTATTGTCGGCGTCGTCGGCGTGCTGCAGTTTGATGTGCTGAAATTCCGGCTGGAAAGCGAATACAATGTAGAAATCCGTTTGGAAAACCTGCCTTATGAGCATATTCGCTGGATTGAGAATAAGGACATTGATATGGACAGACTAAGCGGGACTTCGGATATGAAAAAAGTAATGGATATGAAAGGACGTCCGCTGCTGCTGTTTATTAATTCGTGGAGTATCGGCATGACGCTGGAGCGCAACGACGGCCTGCAACTTGCGGAATTTGGCAGGGAGTAGCTTATGAGCTGCATTTCACACAGCAGCATTTTAGATCTTAATGAATCTTGATTTTAATGAAGCAGAAATTTGTCTAAATAAAACTGCTTGACGGATATCATATTTCTTGTTAGGTAGTGTAAAATAGTTTGTGTCTTTGGAAAAAATGGCTCCTTTTTGGTAAGAATTCAGATATGACAATTCTTATCAAAAAGGAGTGTTTTTATGGCAGCAGCTAAGAAACAAATCCGACAGATTATCTTAGTATTTTAGAGTAACAAAAGATATGCTAGAATCCAGAAAGAGCAATCGCTCTGTAACTGATTCTATATAACCATCTTTTATCATGATAATCTCATCTGCCTGTGCTGCAAGATACTTGCTGTGCGTCACTACAATGACGCATTTTCCAAGCTCATGCGCCGTTTTTTTAGTAATGCTACAATTTCCCCTGCCGTGTTTTCATCAAGGTTACCCGTCGGCTCATCTGCAAGCAGCACTTTCGCGTCACCAGTTTTGAGAGCCTTGCGAAATTCACAGCGGACAGGGAACAGAAATACAGTCAGCTTGGAAACAATGCATTTGCTAAAGGGGCAGAAACTAAAACGATTAAAGGAACTGTCAAAAATGTATGCCCTCTTTGCACAATCCAAGCCACCTGTAAGGAGAGTCAGTCACTCAAAGGATTTGCGAAAAGGAAATACGATAAGGAGCATAAGGACAGCTTATCGAAGTACCCCGAATTAAAAGAACGTATGCAGAGCCTTTTACAGAATGGCGAGAAGATAACGCCGAAACTTGGAATGCTAAGATACAGTCTTTGCAATCCGAGTATGATACTATCGGTAAGGAGCAGATCAAGATCCCCACAGAATTAGCGTATGCAGAAGTTATCGATTACAACAGAAAGAACCTTGAGAGGAAACTTCAGAAAGAGAACTGACAGCACAACAGGCAAAAGAGCAGAACGAAACGAAGGAAGGAAGAAATTTAATGTGAATTTTATTGTAAAGACAGGCGTTTTTTTGTATAATT